>JAJYVX010000133.1:0-5038 GCA_021791795.1 Actinomycetes bacterium
TCACGACAGGGCTGAACCTGGTCTTCGCGGGCTACTGGTGGCAGATCTACCCCGCGGGGCTCTGTATCGTCGTCACGGTCGTCGCTTTCAACCTGCTCGGCGACGCGGCCCGCGGGACCTTCGAGGTGCGGCTGCGCCACCGATAAGCGGTGGTCCCGGCACGGCCGGATCGATCGGCTGACGAGCAGGCCCGGCTCGTGCGTGTCCTCGTCTCGGTCGACATGGAGGGTGTCGCAGGTGTCGCCGATCCGAGCGACGTGAGGCCGGGAGCCGCCCACTACGAGTCCTGCCGCCAGCTCATGGCCGCCGAGTGCAATGCGCTCATGGAGGGGGGTGTTTCGGCGCTGGCGCGACCGACGTCGTGGTGAACGACTCGCACGGGGACATGACCAACCTCGTGCAGACGGCGCTGGACCCGCGGGCCCGCATCGTGCGCGGCTGGACCAAGCGCCTCGGCGAGGAAGCGAGGGAGTGCCTCGGCGTCGTCGAGTGCGTCGAGGTCAAGAAGGCGAAGGCGATCGACAGGTTCACCGCGTCGTCGGTTCACCCCTCTCGAGCGCAGGCGATGCTAGGGGAGGCCGCGAGGCGCGCGCTCGATCGGCTCCCCGATTCGCGCCCCTACCGCGTCGGGACGCTGTCGACGCTCCGGGTCGACTGGAGCTCGACGAGCATCGCGGCGCTGTGCGAGAACGTCCCGGGTGTGCGGCGCGTCTCCGCCCGGGAGGTCGAGTACCGATCCGACGACTACGGCGAGCTGTACCGCGTGTTCGTCGTCCTCGGGCTCCTGGCGACCGTCGTCCCCCACTTAGGGAGGCGCCCCGCCGAAGGAGGTGTTCCGCCTGAGTCGGCTGCGGGAGGCGGGAGGGGGCGGGTGGCGCAGCTCAGGCGATGGACGGCACGTAGCCGAGCTGGCGCGAGATCGCGAGCGTCGCCGTCCGCACTGCCGCCGCCTGGCGCTCGGCGTGGAACCGGCCGGTCAGCCCCGTCACCGAGAGGGCCGCGTGGACGTCGTGCCCATGGCCGATCACGGCCGCAGCCACGCAGGTCACCCCGAGCTGGTACTCCTCCCGGTCGTAGGCGACGCCCTCGCGCCGCGCCGCGTCGAGCTCTCCGAGGAGCCGTTGCGGCGAGGTGATCGTGTACGGCGTGAAACGCGTGAGCCCGGCGTCGATCACGGCTTGGGTGAGTGTCTCGTCGGACTGGGCGAGGATCGCCTTGCCGAGGGCGGTGCAGTGGAGTGGCCGCCGGGTGCCGATCTGGGTCCTCGTGGGCGCACTCCGGTTGCCGCGGATCTTCTCGATATAGAGGACGCGGAGGCGGTCGCGCACGGCGAGGTGCACCGTCTCGTGCGTCGCCTCGTAGAGGTCCTCCATGAGCGGCAGGGCGGCGTCACGCAGGCGGCGCTGCGCAGAGACCATGCTCCCCAGCTCGAATAGCCGCATGCCGAGGGAGTAGCCGCCCGGGTTCCGCTCGAGCGCCCCGAGCGCCACCAACTGGTTCGCAAGACGGAACGTCGTGGCCTTCGGGAGCTTCGCGTTGCGAGCCAGCTCGGCGAGCCCCAGGCACCGCCCCTCCGGCCCGAAGACGTCGAGGAGACGGAACGCGCGCTCGAGGACCGTCTGGCCGTTTCGCTCATCGGACCGCATTGCTTGCAGATCGTGCCATCCCCAATCGAAGCTGTCCAGGGACTTTCTGCGACGGAGGAACCTTCGCGAGCTCACGCGGGACGAGTCCGGGAGAAGAGCGGGGAAGAGGCAGATCACGCATGTCAGCGCATCCCGTCGTCGACGTCCACATCCACTACCTGCCGAAAGCCCTGCTCTCGACGCTCCTCCGCCGGCGCCGCTTCCCCCGGGCCGAGCGGCGGAGAGGGTCGCTCGTCCTCGAGTTCGGCAACGGGTACGTCGAGCGTGTCGATGCTCGGCTCGCCGAGCCCGAGGGCCTGCGCGAGAGCCTCCGCCGGGCGGGCGTCGACGTTGCAGTGGTGAGCATCAACCAGCCCGGGGTGCTGCTGCTCGACCCGGCCGAAGCCGTGGCGATTGCCCGCGACGCGAACGACGAGCTCCTCCAGCTCGTGCGCGACAGCGACGGCGCGATCGAGGGGCTCGCGACCCTCCCCTGGCAGGTGACCGACGCGGCGGTCGACGAAGTGGAACGCGCCGCCTCGATGGGCTTGAAGGGGGCGATGGCCTGCTCGAACATCGCCGGCGAGCCGCTCGACGCGCCGGCGTTCGACCCGACGTTCGCGGCAGCCGCGGCGCGGTCGATGCCGCTGCTTCTCCATCCGGCGGTGCCGGCGAACGTGGCCACCCTGAGCGGGCACGGGCCCATCTGCGCCGCCGGCTTCCTGTTTGACACGACGACGGCCGTGCTCCGCATGGTGTTCGCCGGGTCGTTCGACCGGCACCCGACACTGACGATCCTCCTTGCGCACGCCGGGAGCCTGTTGCCGCTTCTCGCAGGGAGGGTCGAGCGCGAATACGGCCGCGGCGCCCTGCCCGTCCCGCTTCCCGAAGGCCGGAAGCTCGGCGACTACCTCCGCCATCTCTACACCGACACGATCGCAGGTTCGCCCAAGGCGCTCGAGCTGGCGATGGATCTCGTCGGAGCGGACCACGTGTGCTTCGGGAGCGATTTCCCCTTCAACGACCAGTCGCAGGCGCTCGACCTCGCCCTGACGGCCACCGGTGGCGACGACAACCTGCGCGCGGCGGTGTGCGGCGGGAACGCGTGCGCGCTGTTCGACCTGAAGGTGCCGGCATGACCGTGACGCCGGCAGCGGAGGCGGACCGCGACGCGATCGTCCGGGAGATCGGACAGCACCTGCGCGCGGAGAGCGAACAGGATCTCGACGCGTTGCTCGCGGGAATGACCGACGACTGTTACAACCTCGTCGTCTGCGACCCGTCACCCTATTACCGGGGGCCGGAGGAGGTCGCCCGCCGATACCGCGGCCTGTGGACCGCCTTCCCGGATCTCGAGGTCAAGCTCCAGCGCGTCGTCGCGATCGACGGCGATGTGGCGGTCACGGAGCACACGCTGTCGGGCACGCACCTCGGGCCGCTGTTCGGGGTCGCGCCAACGGGCCGGAAGCTCTCGGTGGACACCTGCGTCGTCTGGGAGTTCGTCGGCACGAAGGTGCGGGGCGAGACCGTCTACTTCGACCTCGCCACGTTGCTCCGGCAGGCCGGAGCCCTCGAGCTCCGGAGCGCTCAGGGTTGAGGCAGCGCCTCTGAGCGCAGCACCACGCTGCCGAGGTGCGTGAACTCGGCGACGAGCGTGGAGCCAGGCGGCAGCGGCACCGCGTCGGTCATCCCGCCGGTGAGCACCGTCCACCCCGCCTCGAGCGCGAGCCCCCTCTCTGCGAGCGTGTTCGCGCCGAACGCGAGCGCCTGAGCCGGGTGGCCCTGCACTGCGGCGCCGGTCGCCGAGTCGACGACATCGCCGTCGACCTGCAGCAGGCACGCCTCGAGGCTCAGGTCGAGGGACATGGGGTCGACGCCGACGGGCCCCAGGGCGAAGCGGGCTGCCGACGCGTTGTCCGCCACGACGTCGGGGAGCTTGAAGCGGAAGTCGGCGAACCGGCTGTCGATGATCTCGACACCGCAGTACACGGCGGCGACCGACCCGAGCGCCTCGGCGGCCGTGACCCCAGGGCCCTCGAGCCGCTTGCCGAGGACGAAGACGATCTCGGGCTCGGCGCGTGGGTGGATAAGCCCTGTCCCGATGGGAGCGCCGGGGGCGAGCAGCATCGCGTCGGTCAGCCACGCCACGAGCGGCCGGTCGATGCCCATGGTCCGCTGCTTGGCGACGGAGGTGAGGCCGAGCTTCAAGCCGACCAAGCGCTCGCCCCTGGCGAGGCGGCGGCCGAGCGTCTCGTCCTGGATCGCGTAGGCGGTCGCCAGGTCGAGCTCCGGCCAGTCGTCGGTGAGCGGCTCGCGGTCCTTGGCGGCGGCCTCAGCCTCGAGGAGCAGGTCTGCGGCTTCTGCGACGTTCACACCCGCTCCCGTTCCGCCGGCACCGGCTCCGACGCCGCGCCGTTGGTGCTCGGGGCCTTCTGCTGCGACATCGCGAGCGCTATGTCGATGAGCAGGTCCTCCTGGCCGCCGACGAGCCGGCGCCGGCCTGCCTCGGACAGGACCTCGTGCGCCGGCACGCCGTAGCGCTCGGCGGCGCGGCGCGCATGGAGGAGGAAGCTCGAGTACACGCCCGCGTAGCCCATCACGACGGACTGCCTGTCCGCGATCGGCACGTGGAGCATGTAGGGACGGACGACCTCTTCGGCCGCGGCGAGGATCGCCCCGAGCTCCACGCCCGTGTGGACCCCCAGGCGGTCGAACACGGCCACGAGCACCTCGGTCGGGGAGTTGCCCGAACCGGCGCCGAGCGCGGCGGTCGCACCGTCGATCTGGCGAGCGCCGGCGCGGTACGCGAAGACGGAGTTGGCGATGCCGAGCGCGAGGTTGTTGTGGCCGTGGAACCCCACCTGGACCTCGGGGCCGACCGCGGCGTCGACCGCGCCGACGCGATCGGACGTCTGGTCGAGCACGAGCGCTCCCGCCGAGTCCGTGACGTAGACGCACTGCGCCCCGGCCTCGGCCATGACGACCGCCTGCCGGGCCAGCGCGTCCGGTTCGAGCATGTGGGCCATCATCAGGAAGCCGATCGTCTCGAACCCGAGCATCCGGGCCATCTCGAAGTGCTGAATGGAGATGTTCGCCTCGGAGCAGTGGGTGGCGATGCGGGCGACCGTCGCGCCGGCGTCCTTCGCGGCGCGCAGGTCCTCGGCCGTCCCGACGCCGGGAAGGAGAAGCACCGCGATCTTGGCGCGCTTCGCCTCGTCCGCGGCCGCGGCGACGAGCTCGAGCTCGTCGGTCGCCGAGAAGCCGTACGTGAAGGAGGAGCCGCCGAGCCCGTCGCCGTGGGTGACCTCGATGACCGGCACTCCGGCGTCGTCCAGGGCGCCCACCGTCGAGCGCACCTGCTCGACGGTGAAGCTGTGCCGCATCGCGTGGCTCCCGTCGCGAAGCGTCGAGTC
>JAJYVX010000133.1:5048-5869 GCA_021791795.1 Actinomycetes bacterium
CGAGTCCGTGATCCGGACGCTCCCGCTCCCGGAGCCGTTCATGGCGTCACCACCACAGGGGCGCGCTGCGCAGTCGCGAGGTCGTCGCCGACCTTCGCCGCCGCTGCGGTCATTATGTCGAGGTTGCCGGCATACGGTGGCAGGTAGTCGCCGTTCCCCTCCACCTCGACGAGCACCGTGACCCTCGCGAGGTCCCGCCACTCCGGCCGCGGGTCGTCGAATTGCGGGTCAGCTTTGAGCCGGTAGCCGGGCACGTACTGCTGCACCCTCGACACCATCGAGAGGATGGAGCTCGCCACGGCGTCGCGGTCTACGTCCGGATCGACCGCGCAGAAGACGGTGTCGCGCATGATGACGGGCGGCTGGGCGGGGTTCAGGACGATGACGGCCTTTCCTCTCGCTGCGCCGCCGACGGTCTCGATGCCTCGGGCGGTCGTCCTCGTGAACTCGTCGATGTTCGCCCTCGTGCCGAGACCGGCCGACCGGGACGCGATCGACGCCACGATCTCCGCGTACGGGACCTCGGTCACCGAGCAGACCGCGGCGACGATCGGGATCGTCGCCTGGCCCCCGCAGGTGATGAGGTTGACATTGGGCGCGTCCGTGTTCTCCACCAGGTTGACCACCGGCACCACGAACGGGCCGAGCGCTGCGGGGGTGAGGTCCACCGCCTGGATGCCCGCCGCCTCGTAGCGAGGCGCGTTCACCACGTGGGCCGAAGCCGACGTAGCCTCGAACACCAACTGCGGGAGCTCGTCCCGTTCGAGCAGCCAGTCCACGCCTGCGGCCGAAGCCTCGAACCCGGCATCGCGCGCCTTGGC
>JAJYVX010000133.1:5879-8485 GCA_021791795.1 Actinomycetes bacterium
CCGAGCCCGGGTCGATGCCGACCACGTAGCGCAGCTCGAGGGCTCGAGAGCGCCCGAGCTTCACCATGAGGTCGGTGCCGATGTTGCCGGACCCGACGATCGCTGCGGTCGGCGTCGACGTCACTGCGCTCCCTCCTCCTGCTCCCACCCGAATGAGACATGCACTGCCCCGATCCCGGCGAACTCCGCCCGGACCGAGTCCCCGGGCGCGACCGGTGCTGCAGCGGTGCAGGAGCCGGGCAGCACCACGTCACCCGCATGCAGCGCCTCGCCCGTGGCCGCCCGGACGTTCGCCAGCCACGCCACGGCCCGGACCGGGTCGCCGAGCACCGCGCCCCCCGCCCCCGTCGCGACGAGGGTGCCGTTGCGGTAGAGCGTGCACCCGGTGAGGCGCAGGTCGACGGCCCCGGGAAGCACCGGACGGGACGCGAGGACCACCGCCCCCGAGGAGGAGTTGTCGGCGATCGTGTCCGCGAGCGTGATCTTCCAGTCGCGGATCCTCGAGTCGATCAGCTCGAGCGAGGCCACGACGAAGTCCGTCGCCCGGAGGACGTCGACCGGCGTCACTCCCGGCCCGGTGAGGTCCCGACCGAGCACGAACGCGATCTCCGGCTCGACGCGGGGCTGCAGGAACCGCCCGGCGTCGGCGCGCTCGCCGGATGCGAGGAACATCGTGTCGAGAAGGTGTCCGTAGTCCGGTTGGTCGACGCCGAGCATTCTCTGCATCGCGCGGGAGGTCAGGCCCACCTTGTGCCCCTTCACCGTCGCACCCTCGGCCAGCCAGCGCCGCACCTGGAGAGCCTGGATCGCATACGCGTCGTCGAGCGTCATCGCACACGACGCGCTGGGTGGATTGACGGGGGAGCGGGTCCCGTACGCGTCGGCGAGCTCGGTGGCGACGCGCTGATGTTCCTGTGCTGTCACCGGTTCACCGGTTCACCGGATCTCGCTCGCGACGGAGGGCTCCATGAGCTCGAGCCACGCGCGGTAGAACTCCCGCTGGTTGATCTCCGACGGCTCGTAGCTCAGGTTGCCGGGCAGAGTAGGCACCTGGTCGTCGTCGTGGTCGAGGTGGATCCAGTAGTTCATCGGAGTGGACCAGGTGCGTGGGGAGCGTGACGCCTCGACGATGCGCTCGAAGTTCTCCACGTCATCGGGCGCGATGACGCCCGCCATGTGCTGACCCTGGTGCACGCGCTGGATGGCGAGCTCCTTCACCACCTCGGGCGCCTCGCGCTCCACCATCGTCCACTGCCACGTCTCGTGCGCGAGCGGCCCGCGGGGGTGGAAGAGGAGGAAGTGTTTCCCGATCATCGGCGACGTGTAACCCATGAGCCCCAGGTTCGGGAAGAGCAGCCCGTGTCCGAAGCCGTCGGGGCGCGGGTCGTACTCGGCGAAGGCCTTCGCCGTGCGCTCCGCACGCTCACGGATCCATTCGACCGCCGGCTTTCCGAGTCGCTTCGCGTCCTCGAGGTCCATCTCGAGCGCGGCGTCCGCATAGGGCAGCATCGCGCCGAGACCGAGCGGCGTGCCGTGGCGGTAGCCGGCCGTGACCGAGTACTTGACCTGATTCCTCAGTGCCGAGTGCGGCGAGGTCGTCATCGGGGTGCGGATCCCGCGAGAGAGGAAGTCCTTCTTGACCCGGATCCACGACGTGTGCGTGTGCATGAAGTGGTAGTTGTCGCCGATGAAGTTCTCGGCCACCAGCTTCCAGTTGGCCGGCGACCGGTAGCGGTGCCAGCCGGGGAGCGCCTCGAGGCCGCCGATGGGCTCTGCGAGGACCATGTGCTGGAGCCACCAGCGGACGTCGGCGCCGAGCCAGTCCTCGAAGGAGGGGCCCTCACGGTTCAAGGTGGCGAAGACGAGGCCGTGGAAGTTGACGACGCCGGCCTCCTCGAGTCCCCATCGCTCCTTCTCCAAGGCCCCGTGGTAGAAGGTCTTCTCCTCGGGCACGCTGATGAGCCGGCCGTCGACCCCGTAGGTCCAGCCGTGGTACGAGCAGGTGAAGGCCCTCACGTTGCCCCGGTCGAAAAGGCACACCTGGTTGCCGCGGTGGCGGCACTTGTTGATGAGGACCCTGATGACCCCCGCGCGGTCCCGGACCAAGATGACGGGGACCTCTCCCAGGTAATTGGTCACGTAGTCGCCGGGGTTGTGGACCATGTCCTCGTGGCCGACGGGGACCCAGGCACCCTCGAAGATCCGCTCCTGCTCCTTGCGGTAGACCTCTTCGTCGAAGTAGATCGCCGGGAACACGAGCCCCTTCTCCCAGGCGACCAGGCTCTGCATCTCTTCAAGGACCGACATGCGACATCTCCACCCTCGCGTCGTCTTCCTGTGCCATCCTGCCCGCGCTCAGGCGAGCGACGCGACCTCGTTCGCGGTGGCGATCCACACACCTTCGTGGGACACGGCGTACGCGAGCAGCCGGTCGAGCACCGCTGCCGCGTACGGGCGTCCGGTGATCTTTGGGTGCATCGCCCAGTTGAAGACCCGCGGCGCGACGCGGGACTCCTCGTACAAGGTGTCGAACTCCGCCTTCATCGTGCTGAACACGCCGTCGGAGGTGCCGTACGGGTTCCCTCCCATGATGGGGGAGCCGGGAC
>JAJYVX010000134.1 GCA_021791795.1 Actinomycetes bacterium
CAGGGCTACCAGGGCGCGACCGGCTATCAGGGCAGGATGGGCTTCCAAGGTTTCAGGGGTTCGACCGGAGCCCAGGGTTACACCGGTAATCAGGGTTTCCAGGGCTTCAACGGAGCTCAGGGTTTCCAGGGCTACACCGGACTCACGGGTAATCAGGGCTTCAACGGAGCTCAGGGTTTCCAGGGCGCGACCGGACCCCAGGGTGCGATGGGCGCCCAGGGCTACCAGGGCGCGACCGGGGTCCAGGGCGCGCTCGGCGCCCAGGGCTACAAGGGCGCCCAGGGCTACCAGGGCGCGACCGGGGTCCAGGGCGCGACCGGGGCCCAGGGCTACAAGGGCGCCCAGGGCTACCAGGGCGCGACCGGGGTCCAGGGCGCGACAGGGGCCCAGGGCTACAAGGGCGTGCAGGGCTACCAGGGAGCGATGGGCTACCAGGGACCTGCAGGCGTTCAGGGCTACCAGGGCCAGAAGGGTGCGCAGGGTCCGGCCGCCATCACGACCAGGACGGCAACCGGCACTGGCACTGCCACCGTGTTCTGCCCGGCAGGGGACCTCGCAACTGGTGGAGGTGCAGCCATCACGGTCGGCACGGGCGCTCTCGTGCGCAACGCCCCGATTGGTGGAGGCGGTTTCCCGCCTGCGAGCAACCCGACTGGTTGGCAGGCCATCTCCTCGGTGTCGACGGACACGGTCGGCGTCGTCGTCATCTGCACCCCGTAGTCGAGACTCACGGTCCTTCTCCCGTAGCGCAACCGACGCTCGGAAGTCTGGTCGGCCGTGCGCGCCTGCCGTCGTGGTCGGAGACGACCGCGCGGCAGGTAGCGTCCGGTACCTACTCGGAGAAGATGTCGCCCGTTGAGCAAACCAAACGTGAGTAGCCGCGGGCGTACGTCCAAAGCGTCCGGCAAGCAAGCTTCAGGCCCGCGAGTGAGCGTGTTCACTCCGAGCCACCGCCCGGCTTTCCTCGACGAGTGCCTGTCCTCGCTGCTCGGTCAGAGTTTCGAGGACTGGGAGTGGCTGGTCCTTCTCAACCAGGGCACCAGGTGGCGGCCGGAAAAGGACGATCCACGCGTTCGCCTGGTGGTCGACGACTCAGTCCGCGGTGTGGGTGCCGCCAAGCGAGCCGCCTGCGCAGCCGCGAGAGGTGACATCCTCGTCGAGCTCGACCACGACGACCTGCTCGCCTCGGACGCCCTGCTCGAGTTGGTGCAGGCATTCGACGCGCACCCGGAGATCGGGTTCGTCTACAGCAACTGCGCACAGATCAGGGTCGACGGCAGCAAGGACCCCGAGATGTTCGACCTCAACTACGGCTGGAGCTACGAGGACGTGGAGGTTGACGGGCGCTCCGTCCTCATGGTGAACTCGCTCGACTCGTCGCCGCACAACGTCAGCTACATCTGGTATGCCCCGAACCACGTCCGCTCCTTCAGGCGGTCGACCTACGAGCTCGCCGGTGGCTACGACGCGTCTCGCGAGATCGTCGACGACCAGGATCTGATGTGCCGGCTCTACCAGCACACCGACTTCCACCTCGTCCCCAAGTGCCTGTACTTGCAGCGCATACACGACACCAACACGCAGCGGAACTCCGAGCTGAACGCGCGGATACAGAACGAGACGGTCGAGCTGTACGAGACCTACGTGCACGCCAACGCCATGGCATGGGCGCGAAGGCGTGGGCTTCTCGCCCTCGATCTCGGTGCCGCGTACAACAAGCCACCCGGCTTCCTCGGCGTCGACCAGCAGGATGCTCCGGGGGTGGACATAGTGGGCGACGTCTCGGAGGGGATCGACCTCCCGGACAGCTCGGTCGGCGTGATCCGTGCTTTCGACTTCCTCGAACACGTCCCTGACAAGATCGGGCTCTTCAACGAGCTCTACCGGTTGCTCGCCCACGGAGGCCTCTTGCTCTCGATGACGCCGAGCACCGATGGTCGTGGAGCGTTCCAGGACCCGACCCACGTCGCCTACTACAACGAGAACGCCTTCTGGTACTTCACGGACAAGTCGCTTTCGCAGTTCGTGCCTGAGATCCGGTGCCGCTTCCAGGTGAGCCGGCTCGTGACCTACTTCCCCTCTGAGTGGCACGAGCAGCACAACATCAGCTACGTCGAGGCGAACCTGATAGCCCTCAAGGACGGGCCGCGCCAAGGCGGACTGGTCGCCATCTGAGCGCCCCGTCCCGGGTGTCGTAGCCCCACGGGCCGGCCTCAGGGCACAGAGATGTTGGCGTATACGTATTCGGCCTTGTAGCTGTCGAAGATGGTCGGCGAAGGGTAGGCGTAACGCTGCCCGCCGACCAGGCGGAAGCGCTGTTCGAACCACACGATCGAGGCGCGGGTCCACGGGATGAAGTCGCTGTAGGGCGTTCTCAGCTCTGCGTAGCCCGCCTCGGAGAGGTACCGGACCCACTGGGTGACGAACTGGGAAGGAAACGGTCCGGTCGCGTTCTGCGGGTTGCCGTTGTCCTCGGCCAGGAACATCCCGAGCGGGTCGACCGGTGCAGGACAGCTCGGCGAGGCGGCGGTGAAGCGGTCTGCCGCCAAGAGGTCGACGTAGTAGTCCGAGACGACGCAGGCACCGGGTGGGATGAGGGCGTCGAGCGCGGGGGTCGGGTTGGAGGCTTCTGCGTAGAACAGCCGGCCGTAGCGGACCTGGTTCACCACGAGGAACGAAGTCGTCGCCACCGCCACGCAGACGAAGCCAAGATGCCCGAGCCGCCGCGGAGCAGGGGCGCCTGCTCGTTTGAAGCGCCGGAAGAGGAGAAGGAGGGCTTCGCGCGAGCGGGAGAGCGACGAGGCAAGCAGCAAGCAGAGGAAGCCCGCGGGGAAGTAGGCGTAGTGCTGCGCGTAGAACGGCGAGACGAACATGCCGCCGAAGGCGGCTGCACTCGCCAGGAGCGCGACCCACTCGACGAGGAGCAACCGGCGCCGCGCAAAGGCGAAGCCGGTCAGGACGAGAGCCAGGAACAACGCAGTGATCGCCGGAACGGCGACCGTCGTCGCGATGAGGCCGGTGGCGAAAGGCGCGTTCATGCCGGTCGTGAAGAGGAGCCGGTAGCTGAACGAAGTGGGCGCGGCGCCGACGAAGAGGTTCCTCCCGAGTTGAGTCGTGATCACGTCGTGGAAGAAGGCGTGCGGCGCCGCAAGGAAGAACGGCAGTGTCGGGACGAGGCCGCCCACAAGCACCCCGGCCGTCAGCCAACCGGCCTTTCTTCTCGAGCGGAGGAGGCAGAGGAGGATCAGCGGGGCGAGGAGCACTCCCCAGACCTTCACCACCGTGGCGAAACCGAAGGCGACGCCCCCGAAGAACACGCTCCTCGTCGAGGCGATCTCGTCGCCCTTGAAGACGAGGAAGATCCCCACGAGATCGAAGAAGACGAGATAGGGCTCGAGCTCGACGTGCGGTCCGACCCAGGCGAGCGACATCCAGGTGCCGAGGGAGAATGCGGCCACGGCCGACGCGAACCGGCCGAGCGGGCGCATGATGAGGCCGGCGAGGACGGCGTTCGCTGCGAGCACGAGCACGGTCAAGAGGCGCGCGAGCTCGAGCGAGGAGAGCGTTCCGAAGGCTCGCCCGAAAAGGGCGAGGGGGCTGAAGAGGAGCACGATGCCCGGCGGCTGCACGAGGACGAAGTGGCGATACGGCATGACGCCGTTGACGAAGCGCACCGCTGCCCCCACGTACACGCCCTCGTCGTAACCCTCGTTCCAGCCGAGGACGCCGTTCAGAGCACTCGGGAGCGTGAGGAGGTAGATGCCGACACCGAGAGTGAGCAACCCCGCGAGCACGGCGAGGCGCGTGGCGGTGAGCGACTCGTCGAGCCGCCGCAGCCGTCCGCGCAAGGGACTGGCCCGGACTCCCGGAGGAAGAGATGCGACGCTCGTCACGGGAGGGTGGGTCGTCGATCGCATCTGGTGTCTGGCGTTGGTCCGCACGCGGCGGTGCGAGAGTGGATTAGGCTACCAGCCTGCCGAGCGCGCGTAAGATCCGACCCGTGGCTGGAAGCACGAAGAAGTCCGCCCCTCTGGTCGCGAAGAAGAGCAGTGTCGGCACGACGAAGAAGGTCGGCGTTGCCGACAAGGCTGTGCCCGGAGCGACGAGACGGGCGGTGAACAAGACCGCTCCTCCGGCGCCAGCGCCGGCCAGGGCTCGAACGACGAGCCCGGCGAAGGCACGGCAGCGCCGGACCAACGAGCCGGGAGGCGGGAGCCCGCCTGTGTTCGAGGCAGGCGCGATGGTCCAGTTCGCCGGAGCAGGCAGCGTCGTCCTGGAGGGGCGCCCGACCGATGGCGGACACATCTACCTCATCGAGAACGGCGCCGCCAAGCTTCCCATGTGGGTGCCGGAGGACGTCCTCATCGCCCAACAGGATCGCGGGCGGCCGCCTGAGCAGTTCAACCACCGGATCCCGCACCTGCTTGCGGTCGACGACTTCTTCCGCGACCCCGACGAGGTGAGGGCGGTCGCTCTTGCTCAGCCGTACCACGCCGATGCTCGTTACTACAAGGGCCTTCGCTCGGACGTCCGGTTCCTCTGGCCGAACCTGCGGGAGGAGCTCTCCCGCCTGCTCGGTGTGGAGGTGCTGGAATGGCTCGGGCACGACGCGAACGGCGTCTTCCAACAGACGAGCCAGGACGACCCGTTGGTCTGGCATCACGACGCCCAGAGCTACGCGGCCGCGGTGTACCTCACGCCGGACCCGCCGCCCGGGGCGGGCACGAGCTTCTGGCGGGACAAGACCCACGGGTGCCGCCGTGCCCCGAGCCATCCGCTCGAGCAGGCACGCCTCGGCAGCGAAGAAGCCGTGACGCAGGCCGCGAAGGTCATCTACGACGGCTACAACTTCGAGCACCCCGACAACTGGGAGCTCGTCGAGTCGATCGCCGGGCTCTACAACCGCCTCGTCATCTGGGATGCCCGCCTCATCCATTCGGCGACCTCCTACGAGGCGTTCGGCCAGGCCGCTGCGGGCAAGACGCGTCTCGTGCAGCTGTTCTTCTTCGACGTGCCCTGAGCCGAGGATCACGGTCCGGGAGGACGCGGCCCCTCCGGAGGTGCTTCCCAGGTCCCCTGCAGCTGGGTCGCACGATGCTTGGCGGCGTGCAACGTCTCTTCGATCGTGGGCGGCGCCGTCTCTTCTTCGAGGAGCAGGACGTCGTAGATCTCCGAGCCGAACCAGGAGAGGTCGTGGAACTCCTCGAGCTGCCAGTCGGGCGTGTACACGAGCAGTCCCGAGCGATGAGGGTCGTGCGTCGTCTGGACGTTGAGAGTCCCGAGACCGCGCGAGCGCCGCCGGCCGCCCGAGACGCCCACGAGCGCTCCGCCGTCGAAGAAGGTCAGGCCGCGCAGGTATCCGGCATGCTTGACGCAGACATCGGTCGCGCCGTCCTCGTGGATGCGGATGACGCTTCCAGTGAGCGATTCGAGGATGTAGAGGTCGCCCGAGTGCGAGACGAGCGTGTGCGGCTGCCTGAGGCCCCCCGTCAGGACCTCGCGGCGCTCGATCGAGATGACGGCACCGAGGGGAGTGCCGACGGGGTGGTCCCGCCAGTCCTGGCCGAAGACGCTCGCCAGCAGCTCGCCCTCGTGTATGCAGACGCTGTTGACGTGGAGGGTGTCCCGCCCGGCGCTCGTGAGGTCGAAGTGGCCGGCCTTCTCGAAGCCGCCCTCGGCCGGCCTGAGCTCGAGCACCGCGTCCTTGCCGGTCGAGGCGAGGAAGAGGGAATCTCCCCGGGCGGCGAGCGAGTGGGGGTCGTCGATGAGGGGATCGACGTACTGGCCGGTGATCGAGAGGTCGGGCCCGAGCCGCAGCACCCGGTGGGTCCCCGGGAGGGTGAGGGCGAGCGTGCTGTCGGGGAGCCGGAGGAGGCCGGTGACCCCGAAGTCTGCGATGTGGTATCCGAAGGGAAGCTCCCGGACATAGCCGGTCGCGAGATCGACGAGTGCGAACGAGCTCTCGGGCGCTGCCACCGTGTTGCAGAAGGTGACGAGGACCTGCAATCGGAATCCTTTCGGGCGGGTGCGGCGGACGAGCCGGCAGGTTATCGCCGGCCCCCGGCCTCAGCTGACTCTGGCGTAGAGGAAGATCACGTGGCTTGTGAGCGAAGGGCGCCCGGTGAACGGCGTGACGATCGGGTCGACGAAGCGGGCGACGAGACGGTAGTTGCGGTTGAACCACTGCATCGAGAACGGGCTCCACGGGAGGAAGTCGCTGTAGGGCACGCTGAGCAGCACGTAGCTGGCCTGGGAGAGGTAGACGAGCCACTGGTCGACGAATGCCGCCGGGTAGGGGGGTGTCGGGTGCGGCTGCAAGCCGTTGTCCTCCGCCAGGTACATGCCGAAGGAGTCGATCACGGCGGGGCAGCCGGCCTGCGAGGGAGCAAGCCGGTCTGTCACCTCGAGGAAGGCCACGTTGTCGGCTATGACGCATGCACCGGACGGGATGTACCGGGAGAGCCCGGTAGGCGTCCAGCCGTTCGACAAGTAGCTCACGTCGAAGCTGCCCACGTCGCTCACGGCCGTGGCCGCGCCGACGAGGAGGGCCACCGCCACAAGTGATGCGGTGGCCTTGCGAACGAGGTGGCTTCCGGCCGTCCTGCCGCTCAGGGCGCGGACGGCCCGCCAGCAGAACGCCGCCGACAGGCCGACGAGTGGGGCCAGGACTGCGGCGGGGAAATAGGCGTAGAAGTTGGCGATTATCGGTGAGCGCATCATGGCGAGGAAGGTGATCACGCCGGCCGCGAGGGCGAACCATTCGGTGCGTGTCCTCTCCCGCCACGCCAAGCCGAAGCCGAGCACAGCCCCGACGGCGCCGAGTGCCCAGGCGACGAGGATGAGTGCGGTCGGAAGGTACATCGGCCCGATGCCGTTCGCGCTGCCGATCCCCGCGATGAGCGCGAGGCGCTCGGTGAAGGGCGTCGAGATGATCTGCTGGCGTATGAGCTGGTCGCCGACCACCTCGTGCAGGAAGGCGTGCGGCGCCGCCAGGAAGAAGGGAAGACACGGGATGAGGCCGCCGAGGCCGACGCCGAGGGCGACCCATCTGCCGCGGCGCCAACTGGGCGCCCAGACGAGCAGCATGGCGAGGGCCGGCATGAGGCCCCAGACCTTGATGGTGCAGGCGAAGCCGACGAGGAGCCCTCCGGCCAAGAGGCGCCGCCAGGACGGCGACTCAGACCGGAAGAGCACGAGCGCTCCGAGGAGCACGAACATCACGACGAAGGGCTCGAGCCTCACTCCCGTGTCCGCTGTCGGCGTGAGCGGCCAGAGGGCGAGAGCAAACGAGGCCACGGCGACGGCCAGGCGTCCCGACTTCCGGACCAAGAGGCCGGCGAGGGCAGGGTTGAGCGCGGCCACAACCACAGTGAGCACGCGGTCGAGTCCGAGCGTCACATGGGACCCTGCGGCGAGACCGATGAGAGCGAACGGCACCGTCACGAGCGCCATGCCGGGGGGGTGCAGGTAGACGAAGTCCCGGTAGGGCAGTACTCCCTGCACGAGGCGCATGCCGACCCCGGCGTAGACGCCATCGTCGTAGGTGAGCAGGCCGCCTATGGCATTCGGCTGGCTCAGTTGGAAGATCCCGAGCGCCAGGGCGACCGCACTCGCCCCGAGGGCGATCGAGAGCGGTGAGACCCTTTGCAACGCCCGGCGAGCGATACCACCGACCGACTCGCCGGACCGGTAGTGAGAGCGAGGCGAGGAGTTGGGTCGGACTTGCTCGGAGAGCGGCGCTCCGCCGGCCGAAGCCGCTTGCGACGGGGCCGGGAGCGTGCTCGGCATCGCGGGCGCCGGACCCGGACCGCTCTCGACGCCGGGCTCAGGCGGAAGCGCCGCGTCCGATCCTCGTTCGAGGAGGGCGACACGCCTGAAGATCCCCCCGCGACGTGACACCGGGGGCGATCGTAGTCGACCACCTTCGCAATGCTTTGGCTACGTTGTGGGCGGTGCGCAGGGTTGCCGTGGTCGGCCAGTCACACTGCCTCTCGCTGCTGCAGGGCGCCGAAGCGTCCTGGGCCGAGCTTCCTGCGGGCTTCGAGATCACCTTCGTCGCCGACTGGCGAGGAACCATCCTGCGCGCGGTCGCCTCGAGAGACGGGCTCGAGCGCAAGGCGACGACCACCGACCAGTCCGAGCTCTTCGGGAGCATCGGGGCCGACGATCTCTGCCTCGCCATGCGCGCCGAAAGCATTCTCATTGAGCGCATGGCCGGCAAAAGCACCGTGGGAATCCAGGTGCCGAACCACGAACGCGAGACGATTCACCTGCGCGACGTGATTGAGAGCGAGACCTTCGCCAAGGCCAAATCCAGGCTCACGCTGGCCATGGGCAAGGACATCAATGGCCGCATCGTGACGGCTGACCTGACCACCATGCCGCATGTGCTGATTGCAGGATCCACGGGATCGGGTAAATCGGTGGCGATCAACGCCATGATCATGAGCCTGCTCTACCGCACCACGCCCAGCCAGGTA
>JAJYVX010000135.1 GCA_021791795.1 Actinomycetes bacterium
CGGTCAGGAGGCGCGCCCCCTCGGCGACCTCGGCATCAGGGTCGAGGTTCCCGGCTTCATGGCGGAGATCGTCGCCAGGCTCAGCCAGTTGGCGCGGCGCAGCCCGCGTGTGAGCCAGAGGTCCGGCGTGTCAGTGCGCCTCAGTGTCGCGAACTACGAGACGCTGGCGGCAGCTTCAGTACGGCGAGCGTTCCGGCACAAGGAGAACGAAGCGGTGCCACGCGTGAGCGATCTCGAGGCTCTCTGGTCGTCCACCCTCGGCAAGCTCGAGATCGAGTCGCTCGAGGAAGGCGACGACGAGGAAGTCATGGAGAAGCTCCTCATGGCATCGGTGCTCCAGACGTTCCGGGAACGGGTCCCTACGGACCAGCTGGGGAGGATCGTCGGCGGCTTCGAGGACGGTGGTGTCGTCCACACCGGGCCGGACGTGACCTCCGCCCAGTACGTCGACGTGCTCGAGCGCATCGGTGCGCTTCGCGAGCCGGCGACGGCGCTTGCAGGCTCGGAGAGCCCGGCGGCGATCGCGAGCGCCGTGGAGCTGATACTCGAAGGCCTGCACCTGCAGAAGCGGCTCAACAAGGAGTCCGCCGGCCCACGGGCGACCTACCGCAACCGGGACTGATGCCTCAATGAGGGGACACAGGTACTCGCGCTGGGACGGGACGCAGCAAGGCTTCGACGTCGACGCAGACTCGATCCTCGCCGAGCTAAACGACGAGCTCGTCTACCACGGCGATGTCAGCGCCGCGTTGAAGCGCATGATGCAGCAGGGCTTCAGCGACCGGGACGGCCGCCACGTCGCCGGCCTGCGGGAGCTCCTCGAGAGGCTGCGTGAGGAGCGCCGGCGGACCGAGGAGCAATACGACCTCGGCGGCGTCTACTCCGAGATAGCCGAGCAACTCGGCGACGTCGTCGCGACCGAGCAGCGGGCGCTCGACGAGCTCGAGGGGGAGGCGGACAGGTCGGGCGACACGAGGCGGAAAGAGGTGACCGGCGGGCACGTCGCCGACCGGCGGAGCGAGCTCGCTCTCCTTCCGGACGATCTCGCCGGCCAAGTCCGCGCTTTGCAGCGCTACGACTTCACCTCGACCGAGGCGAGGGAGCGTTTCGAAGACCTCTTGGAGCGCCTCCGCCAGGAAGTCATCCAGTCGTACCTCGACCAGGCAGCCGATGCTCTCGGTGAGATGAACCCGGCCGAGCGGCAACGATTGCGGGAGGCGCTCGACCGGCTCAACCGCATGATCGAGCAGCGCGAGCGAGGCGAGGCTTTGGACCCGGGCTTCGAGCAGTTCATGTCGGAGTTCGGCGACTTCTTCCCCGGTGACGCTGAGAGCCTGGAGGAGCTGCTCGAGCAGCTGGCCGAGAGGATGGCCGCGACCTCCGCCATGCTCGCCTCGATGAGTCCGGCGCAGCGGGCCCAGCTGGGACAGCTCATGGACGAGCTGCTGGGCGACATGGACATCTCCTGGCAGGTGAACAGGTTGGCAGGTAACCTGCGATCGATGTTCCCTGACCTTTCCTGGGAGCGTCGGGTCGACTTCTCGGGCGCCGAGGCACCCTCTCTGTCGGAGGCATCGGACGCCTTCGCCCGCCTGAGTGAGCTCGACCAGCTCGAGCAGCTCATGGCGGGCGTTCCGCAGCCGGGAGCTCTCGCCGAGGTCGATCTCGATCGGGTCCGGGAGCTGCTCGGGAAAGAGGCCGCCTCGTCGCTTCACGAGCTGCAGCGGCTCTCGCGCCGCCTCGAGGAGGCCGGAGTCGTGGAGCAGCGGGAGGCTCGCCTCGAGCTCACTCCCCGGGGTCTCCGCCACATCGGGCAGCGGGCGCTCGCCGACCTGTTCAGCCGGCTCGAGAAGGATCGCTTCGGCGGGCACGAGCTGGCTCTGCGCGGCTCAGGGCACGAGCGCACGGAGCTCACCAAGCCCTACGAGTACGGGGAACCTTTCAACCTCAACATCGAGCGCACGATCCGCAACGCCATCGGCCGCGGTGGTGCCGGCACACCTGTGCGGCTCCGCCCGGACGACTTCGAAGTCGACCAGACGGAGCACCTCACGAAGGTCGCCACGGTGTTGCTCCTGGACCTGTCTCTCTCGATGCCACTTCGCGAGAATTTCCTTGCCGCGAAGAAGGTGGCGCTTGCGCTCCACTCGCTCATCTCGAGCCGGTTCCCCCGCGACTACCTCGGCATTGTCGGCTTCTCCGAGCTGGCCCGCGAGATCCGGCCGCAAGACCTGCCCGAGGTCTCCTGGGACTTCGTCTACGGGACGAACATGCAGCATGCCCTGCTGCTCGCGAGGCGCCTGCTAAGCCGCCACAGCGGGACCAAGCAGATCGTGATGATCACCGACGGGGAGCCCACGGCGCACATCCTCGAGGGTGGCGGCGTATTCTTCAACTATCCGCCGGTGCGGTCGACCGTCGACGCGACTCTCGTCGAGGTCCTCCGTTGCACGCGCGAGCGGATCAGGCTCGACACCTTCGCCCTCGACGCCATCGGTCACCTGCGGGAGTTCGTCGAAAAGATCACCCAGCTGAACGGTGGCCGCGCGTTCTTCACCACGCCGGAGACGCTCGGAGAGTACGTGCTCGTGGACTTCATCGAGCACAGGCGCTCGGCGAGGCGCCCCGCCTGAAGGCTCAGAAGACACGGAGGTTGGTAGACGCGAAGCTACTCCAGCGCGGCGAAAGTGTCGCCTGGCAGGATTCGGTGCTGTAGGTTGTCCGCGGCTGACCTAGCGGACACCGAGGGCCGGGCCCGTTCGAGAAGGAACACGATTGAAACGAGTCGGGGCCGCTGTTGCGGCCGCAGCAACTAGCCTCAGCCTGCTCGGCCTTCAGTCAGCCGGCCTCGCCGCTGCACTGGCGAGACCTCCCGGCGTTGTCGGCCGAGTCCAGTCTGCTCGACCCGCCGTGAGGAAGTCCAAGCATCTTCTTGGCATCGACATCTGGTGGAAGAAGCACGGCGCGAACGGATCGCCAGAGCGCGACCGAGAGCTGGCGGAGTACGCGGCTCATGTCTTGCATGCGAACGCAGTCGACATAAGCTTCCCAGTCTTCACCCATCCGACGAAATTCGATTCAGTGTGGGCGTCTCGCAGGTTCACGCCCTCTCCGACAGAGTTGGCAGGACTGATCTCCGAGTGCCGCACGTATCGGCTTTCGGTGTCTCTCAGGCCGCTGCTGAACATAGACACAAAGAGCTACAACTGGCGAGGACAAATTCGACCGAAGAATCTACACGCTTTCTTCCGCGCGTACGCGCACGCGCTCAAACCGTACCTTGTCTTAGCGAGAACCGAGCATGTCCCAACCTTCGTGTACTTGAGCGAACTCTGGTATCAGAGCACTCAGAAGGCTGACGTCGGCGACTGGAGGTACCTTGTCAGGCTTATGAGGCGCTGGTATCACGGAAAGCTGGAGTACTCGTCGTCGGGAGACCAGTATGTTCGCCAAACAGTACGAGTGCCTGGATATGGTGATTATACGGATGCGTATTGGTCCGCGAAGCTTCACTGGACAGCCTCCGAGGACGAGCTGTACATGCGATGGTGGATGCGTCTTCATAATCTTTCGCGCTCGGTATTGCGACGCACGGTGCTTCAGGAAGTCGGCATAGCAGCCGTGTACTTGGGCTACTGGGTTCCCTCTACGGTGGTATCCAGCCACGCAAAGAGTAAGTTCCTTGTGATGCAGAGGCGTTGGTTCGCCATGGTCTGTCATATCGTCCAACATTTCGACATCAAAGGTTTGTATTTTTGGACGCTTGAGTACTCGATCGACCCGTTCAGTGTGAAGAAGAACAACCGCTGGTACGACCCAACGCAGTGGGTCAATCGAGCGGGTGGTCGTGAGATCGCTTCCTGCTTCGCTCACGTCTGAGACGAATCAGTTCTTGTCGCCCTCTTCTGAGGCGAAAGGAAGAGATGGCGCCATGACGGTGGCTGCCTGGTCGGGAATCGCGAGTAAGGGTTTGGTACCCGCCTGGTCTGTACCGCCATGCGACGAGCACCTTACGAGTGGATTGTGAAAGACCGCGTAAGAGTTCCGAACAGGTTCGGGTCGAAAGCAAACACTTGAAAGAGCTGTGCCTTGTTATTATGGAAGTTGGGGAAGGTCAGGGTGAGCCTCCCATCGGGTGAGACGTGCGATGCCAGCACGTTAGTCACCGAGACCGGCCCGGCAATGCAGTATGCGTTGGACTCGAGGATGAAGATGATGTCGGTCGTCGAGTTCGTGTTTTCGCCGACGAGACCCGCGAACACGACAACGGTACCTTTGCCGACGGCATGAGAGGTGATCGAAGATTCGTCCCGGCCCACCCATCCGATGCGACGACCCTTGGACGAGTTGCCGAGGAGACCATCCGGCGGGCTAGTGATCCGGTAGCTGAGCTCGAGGGCCGAGGCAAGCGACGATGGATCAGGAGCGACCGTGTTGCTCGACAGGCCTTCGATCTGGCCACACCTGCCGCGGGGCGATACGCCTGGACATCTCGGTGGTGTCGCATGGGGAAGGCAGAGGATACGACACTTGGCCGGTGTCCGGACGATGCGCCATGCATGGCTCGTCGCCGATCGAGTCACCCCGTACCCCCCTATAGCGGCTCCGCTCCATACGAGAAGACCACCTGCCCGGACCCACGGCCGCACCAGATCGACCCTCCGCCCGAAGGAGGAACTGGGCAGTAGGCCGGTGACGTCTACCACAGCAAGACCGGGTGCAGCCTTGGTATCTCGGAAGACCGCCGACAGATGGTTCGCGTCGACCGTGCTCACGGGCACGTGGTAGCCACGCATCTTCAGTTCGTTGGCCAGGTGGTGCCCGATGGTCGACGCGACGCCTGGTAAGGCGTGCAACTCGGGGTAGGAGCTGTCGTAGAACACGAAGATCCGGCGAATCGGGACCGGGCGGTGCCGAAGAGGAAACGACACGACGCGCAACGACTGCTCCCCCGGCCCGGGTGTGAACCTCAGGTCCAGTCGGAGCCGCCCTCCACTGACGGAGCTAGACAGGAGGCTCACGCTTCCCGACGAGGTTCCCGAACCCACAGCCGCAGTCACGAGCAGACTCGCGGCGAGTGTCGCCGCCAGCAGCCCGTATGCCCAATGGGTCGCCAGCTGCGCTCGGACAGCGGTCGCTCGTTCCGCGAGCTCGCGGTCTTCCGAAGACGCCGGTTCGCCGGTGGCGGAGGTTGTCGTCTCACCGGTTCCCACAGGGGGCGGAGGGCCCGCGCGTCGAGAGATCCGACCTCTCTGCAAGATGCTGCGTTTCGCCAACTCGACCGGCCGGGGTGGCCCTGCTGTCCGACGGAACTGCGGCGTACGGCCCCCCTCGTCGAGAGATTCCGGCTGCATGGTGCCAGCGGTTTCAGCGGGCGCGCCTATGGCGATCTCGCCGGGCGCCAACGCGGAGACCGAGCCAGATCGTTTCAGAGCTCGGAGGATGCGAAAGACCCGCGAGGAAACGGCCAGGAACGAACGGGAGAGGCCCTTCGGCGACGCCCCGTGGCCGAGTTGGCAGGCGGACGCGACGTGTGTCTCCGTCGCTTCCGCTGGCCGAGGGACACGGCCCGGTCCAGGCCCGCCGGCCCCGATGCTCGCTCCCGACCTCAGCGCCTGCACCACGAGCGCGCCCCAGGAGAGCAACATGAGCAGCAGCAGGACGCTGGGGATGGTCTGCCGTTGGCTGAACGTCCAGATACCAGGCGCTGGAATTGCCATCCAGGACGCGACGTGCTGCACAACCCAGTCGAGTGAGACGACTGAGGTGTATGTGCCGAGCGGGAAGAGGAGGTAGGCAGGACCGTATACGAAGACCGTGGAGACGACGGGCGCGATCGACATCACCCCCAGCACGGTCTTCGATCGTCCCCAGGCAACGTAGAGGACGACGACGAGCGGAAGAACCCAGAGCACGTACCAGGGTTGTGTCTGGATCGCTGTGAGCAAGATCATGGAGAGCGTCGCGGCGACGAATAGGATGAGGCGCCGCTCCGTCAGGCCCTTGCGGACGAGTTGCACCACCCCTAGGACGAGCACAGGGATGGGAGCCAGGTTGTTGATGGTGTGAGCGAGACTCGCGTTCTCGCTGACCCAGCGATAGAGCGCCGTCGTGCCCTTGAATACGGAGAGCCCGTAGATGCTGAAGCCACTGGTTCCGACCACGCTTCCTTCCCTCGCGGTCGTTGTCTGCAGCATGGCGGAGAGGCCGTGGGACGCCACGACAGGTACGAGACTCGTGACGCCGATGACAGCGGCGCCTCCGCAGAAGCTTGCGCACGCCCACAGCCAGGCAGGTAGCCGCCGGCGGTCGGCGCTCTCGCGTGAGTGGAGCACTACCGCACAGAGGATCAGCGGCATGACGAAGACCGGTGAGAGCTTGGCGACTATCCCGAGACCAAGAGCGGCTCCGGCGAGCGCGTAGCGCTGCTTGAAGACGGCATAGACCCCGAGCAGGATCGAAAAGCCGACCATGATGTCAAACCACCCGAGCACTGCGCTCGTGAAGATGACGAGCGGGTTCAGGAAGACGAGTGAGAACGCGAGCCGGTACCGCTTCGGGTCGCTCGTGATGTCGGTCACGAAAGCTGCGACGAGGAGAGCGGTGCCGAGGTCGAAGGCGAAGAGCATGGACTTGTAGGCCACGTTGAACCAAGGAGCCGTGACGTAGAGGGCGACGTGGTTCAGGTTGGCCAGCGGGGAAAGCGCCGCCGACCGCTCGGCGAAGGCATTCGTCGGTTCACCCACCTTCGAGAGCACGAGCCCGATGCCCTGCAGGAGGTCGCCCCAACCGGGCGGGTACGAGAAGCCAAGGCGGGTGTACAGACCGATGTGATGGGCACCGGATTCGCTGGCACCGAGCCAGACGGCGACGTCGTGTTGCCAGCTGGTGAACGGAGCGAGGACGTAACGAAGGCCGAGCCCGATGACCAGGGGCCACCTGAGCTCCCTCACCAACCCGGCACGCCGACCTGAGGCTCGTACCTTATCTTGTCCCTGCCGATCGCCATCTCCCGCACGACGGTGCCGGTGTTTGATAAGGCATCCAGGGAGAAGCTTGTCCTTCACGAAATGGTGGTTTCCCTGGTCTGCTCAGGCGTGAGTAGTCAGTTGCTGCAGGTGGCTGGCAGGCTGATCAGCAGCCCGCTGCAAGTCTGCGCACCATATCAGGTGTCGCCGCCGCCTGAATACTGACCCCCATCAGAGCCTGTTGCACGAACCCCCCAACCGATCTGCGAAGTCCCTGGTAGCGCGCGCGTGAGATCCACCACCTGACGAGGCGCGCTGGCAACGATGGGGCCATGGCCTACAACAGGCCTACAACTTCGTCTCCCCGGAGCGTGACCAGCTCTACTTGCTGCCGCCGTCGCTCTCGGACTGGCTGGAAGAGGACCACCTGGCCTGGCTTCTGTTGGACGCGGTCGAGGAGATGGACCTCTCGGCCTTCTATGCCGACTACCCGAAGGACGGCTGGGGAGGCGCGGCGCATCACCCGAAGACCATGGTCGCCCTCCTCGTCTACGCCTACTGCCTCGGGGTGCGCAGCTCTCGCCAGATCGAGCGCGCCTGTCACGTCGACATCGCGTTCCGGGTGATCTGCGCCGGGCTCTTCCCTGACCACACGACGGTCGCCCGGTTCCGCCAGCGCCACGAGGACGCGCTCAAGTCCATCTTCACCGCCTCGCTGCGGTTGTGCGCCACGGCCGGGATGACCTCCGTAGGCATCGTCGCGCTCGACGGGACCAAGATGGCCGCCAACGCGTCGATGTCGGCCAACCGCACCAAGCAGACCATCGACGACGCGGTCGAAGAGATGTTTGATCCCGGGGATCTCGGAGGTGACCGCCCAGGTGATCGTGGCCGAGACCGGGGTGTTGACATGGAGAGGTTCCCCACCCCAGGGCACCTGTGCGCCTGGGCGGGAGTCGCCCCGGCCAGCTACGAATCGGTGGGCAAGAGGAGACCGGCGGGCACCCGCCACGGTGCGCCCCACCTGCGGCGGACCCTGATCGAGGCTGCACGGGCGGCGGCCCGGACCAAGGGCACCTACCACTCGGCCCTCTATGCCCGCATCGCCCGCCGCCGCGGGCTCAACAAGGCGGCCGTGGCCGTGGCCCACTCCATGCTGGAGACCGCCTGGCACCTGCTCACAACCGGTGCCCTCTACCAAGACCCGGTGCCGACTACTTCGAGCGCCGTCACGATCCTGCCCCCGAGGCGAAGCGGCTCCAGCGCAGGATCGAGGCCCTCGGGTTCGCCGTCACCATC
>JAJYVX010000136.1 GCA_021791795.1 Actinomycetes bacterium
ACACCGCCGCGGACGGGCCGGAGGCGCTCTGGATGGCGTCGGAGAACAACTACGGCGCCGTCGTCCTCGACGTGATGCTCCCAGGGCTCGACGGCTTCGAGGTGTGCAGGCGGCTGCGCCAGGCGGCGGTCTGCGCTCCGCCCCTCATGCTCCCGGCGCGAGACGAGGTGGGTGACCGTGTGCACGGGCTCGACTCGGGTGCCGACGACTACCTCGTGAAACCGTTCAGCCTGCTCGAGCTCGCCGCGCGCCTCCGGGCTCTCGCCCGGCGCGACGACCGTTCGCGGCCGGTGCAACTGAGCGTCGGCGACCTGAGGCTCGACCCGACGACGAGGCGCGCATGGCGCGGGGACACCGAGCTCGATCTCTCGCCGAAGGAGTTCGCCCTCCTCGAGCTGTTCCTCAGGCACCCCGGAGCTGTGTTGACACGCTCGGAGATCATCGACTCGGTCTGGGACTTCGCCTACGACGGAACCTCGAACGTCGTCGACCAGTACGTCAACTACCTCCGCCGCAAGATCGACCGACCCTTCAGCCGCTCCGACCTCGAAACCGTGCGCGGCGCAGGCTACCGTCTGCGCCTGCCCGAGGCATAGGTGTCGATCCGGCTGCGCCTCGCGGTGGTGTTCACGGTCGGCGCAGCCGTGCTCTTCGCCTTGGGCGCCCTCCTGTTCGTCGTCGAGCTCTCGTCCGGACTGTTGGGCAGCCTCGACACACAGCTCACGGCCGACTTGTCGTTGGCCCCGACGCTGGCAGCGTCACCAGCTCACGACGACGGTTCCAGCCTGGCGGTGCCGGGGCAGGTCGTCGTGCAGGTGTTCGACCGAAGGGGGCGCTTGCATGCGTCGAGCGCTGGCTCGGGCGAGGGACGGCTGCTGACCGCAGCCCAGCTCAGCCAAGCGAGAAGCGGTCGGATCGCGTTCTCGACCACCCTCGACGAGCAGTCCGAGAGGGTCGTCGCCCGGCCTCTCTCCGGCCACCCGGGCTGGGTGGCGGCCGCCGGCACGTCTCTTGCGACGGTCAACCGGTCGCTGGGCGACGTCCGCCTCGGGCTCGTCCTCGCCGGGATGCTCGTGCTCCTCGGTGCCGGCCTCGGCTCCTACGCCCTTGCCCGGGCGGCGTTGTCGCCTGTCGAGCGGCTGCGCCGCGAGGTCGCCCTCCTGGCGGAACGGGGGAGCGAGGCCGCCCTTCCCGTGCCGGAGACGAAAGACGAGCTGGCAGCGCTCGCGAGCACCATGAACGAGCTGCTCGCTCTCCTCCACGAGTCCCTCTCCCGCCAGCGCGCGTTCGTGGCCGACGCGGGCCATGAGCTCCGCACGCCGTTCGCCGTGCTGCAGGGCGAGCTCGAGCTGGCGGCGCGTCCCGGACGCGAGCCCGGAGAGGTGGCGGCTGCGCTCTCGCGGGCTTCGGAGGAGACCGGCCGGCTCGTCAGGCTGGCGAACGACCTGCTCGTCCTCGCACGAAGCGACACCCACCAGCTCGACGTGGAGCCGGTCCGTGTCGAGGTAGCCGCCTGGCTGGCGCGCTCGACCGCCGCGTTCGCGGTGCGCGCCGAGGCCGCGGGCGTGCGTCTGCGGACGGAGGTGTCGCCGGGCCTGCAGGGTCTCTTCGATCCGCAGCGTGCTCGCCAGGCGATCGACAACCTCCTCGACAACGCCCTCAAATTCGCACCCGCCGGGTCGCAGATCCGGCTACGGGCGGCGCCGGTGGCGGGCGAAGACGGTGGTGGGGGCGCAGGCACCTCCGGCGGGGTCGCCCTCGAGGTCTCCGACGCCGGCCCGGGATTCCCGCCCGAGTACCTGCCGCACGCCTTCGAGCGTTTCAGCCGGCCGGACTCGAGCCGGGCGAGAAGTCAGGGCGGGACGGGCCTCGGCCTTGCCATCGTGCAGGCCATCGCCCTCGCTCACGGGGGAACGGCGACGGCCCGAAACGCGCCCGGCGGGGGAGCCGTCGTGGCGGTCACGTTCCCGGATGCGGCGGAACGGCGCTCGGGCGCAGCACCGACGCGTCTACACGCCGGCTGAGCGTCCGCGAGACGCTCCCCCCGATCGTGAGTCCCGGCCGTCCGCCGGTCTCACTCGCCGCCGAGGAGGCGGCGCACGACGGCGAGCCTCTCGGGAACGACGCTCCACCACGTCCACCTGCCGCGCCGCTCTCCGGTGATGAGGCCCGCCTCTGTCAGCACCCTCGTGTGATGGGAGATCGTCGGCTGGCTCTTGCCGAGAGGGGCTTCGAGGTTGCAGCTGCAGACCTCGCCCGCCGCGGCAACGAGCGAGACGAGCCGGAGGCGGACCGGGTCGCCGAGGGCCGCGAGGATCGCGGCCAGCTCGGCCGCGTCGGCGGCCGAGAGCGGAGAGTCGGTGAGAGGGGCGCAGCAGAGAGGTGCTTCCTCTCCTGTCGGCGGTTTCAGGGTGACGACTCGTGCCGGCATGTCATCGTCTCCCTTCTCCGGCCGCGGACAGCACAGCGTTGTTGCCGCCGCGAGCGGAGGATGCATCGGGGCCGGCGTCCCCGGAGTCGCCCGAGTCGCGGCCGGCGGGGTGATAGAAGCGGCGGCGCGCCCAGATTGCCACGTAGACGAGACCGACGAGGGCGGGCACCTCGATGAGAGGACCGACGACTCCGGCGAGGGCCTGGCCGCTCGTCACGCCGAAGACGCCGATGGCGACTGCGATGGCGAGCTCGAAGTTGTTGCTGGCGGCGGTGAAGGCGAGCGTGGTCGTTCGCTCGTAGCCGAGGTGCAGGCGGTATCCGAGGGCGAAGGACCCCGCCCACATGATGGCGAAGTAGGCGACGAGCGGAGCGGCGATGCGGGCTACGTCCGCCGGGTGGTGACTGATGGCGTCGCCCTGGAGCGCGAAGAGCAGGACGACGGTGAAGAGCAGGCCGTACAGCGCGAGGGGGCCGATGCGCGGCAGGAACCGGCGCTCGTACCAGTCCCTTCCTCGCCACCGCTCTCCCAATGTGCGGCTCGCCCATCCGAGGACGAGCGGGACTCCGAGGAAGATGAGCACGCTCCTAGCGACGGTCCACATCGAGATCTGCGCGCTTGCTGTCGAGAGCCCGAGCCACGCGGGCAGCAGGTGCAGGTAGAAGTAGGCAAGAGCGGCGAAACACAGCACCTGGAAAACCGAGTTCAACGCCACCAGCACGGCCGCCGCCTCCCCGTCTCCACCGGCGAGGTCGTTCCAGATGAGCACCATCGCGATGCAGCGCGCCAAGCCGACGATGATGAGCCCGGTGCGGTAGGCGGGCAGATCGGGCAGCATCGCCCAGGCGAGGGCGAACATGACCGCCGGACCGATCACCCAGTTGAGGACGAGAGAGGGGACCATGAGCTTGCGGTCCGAGGTGACCCCTCCGAGCTCCCCGTAGCGGACCTTGGCGAGCACCGGGTACATCATCACGAGGAGTCCGAGCGCGATCGGAAGGCTCGTGCCGGCGACCTCCACCCCCCCGAGCGAGCTGTCGAGATGGGGGAAGAGATGTCCGAGCCCGAGGCCGGCTCCCATCGCAAGAGCGATCCAGAGCGGCAGGAAGCGGTCGAGCGTCGAGAGCCGGGAAGCGACGCTGCGAGTCTCGGACACACGAGCCTCGTCATCTGTCATATTGACAACAGTCTATACGTCAAAGCGAGGTGGTGACTTCCGGCCCTAGCCGGAAGCAGGCGACGCGGCTCATGGTGAGGGGCATGGCACGGATCGCGACCTATGCACGCCCCTCGACCCTGGACGAGGCACTGACTCTCTTCGACTCGGAGCGGTCGGTGGTGATCGGCGGCGGCACGACGCTCGCGAGGCGCCCAGCCTCGAGCGAGCTCGCCGTCGTCGACCTCCAACAAGTCGGCCTCGGCGGCATCAGCATCGACGGGGACAGAGCGCGAGCCGGTGCCATGGCGACCCTCGACGAGCTCGCCCGAGCCGAGGGGCTGCCCGAAGCCGTGCGGGAGGCCGCCCGTCGCGAGCTGCCGAGCACCCTCAGGGCGGTTGCGACCCTCGGCGGGTTGGTCGCCGCGGCGAGCGCAGACAGCGAGCTTCTCACCGTCCTTCTCGTCCATGAGGCGCTCGTCAGCGTCGCAGCCCACAGGGTCGGCACCGAGGAGCCGCTCGAGGCTTACCTCGCCTCGTCCTCGCGCGCCCGCATGGGCATAGTGACGGCAGTCACGTTCCGGATCTCGGGCCACACCGCCGTCGCCCGCACCGCGCGCAGCCGTGCCGACCGCCCGATCGTCGCCGCAGCTGCACGTGTCGGGCCGGACGGCCACCGGCGCCTCGCCCTCTGCGGCGTGGCGCCGACGCCGGTGCTCGTCGACAGCGCTGCGGAGGTGGAGCCGCAAGGCGACTTCCGCGGCTCGAGCGAGTACCGGGCGGCGCTCGCCCGGATCCTCTCTTCCCGCGTCATCGAGGAGGTTTCGTGATGCAGATCCGCCTCAACGTGAACGGCTCGCCGATCGCCGTCTCATGCGAGCCCGGCGAGTCGCTCCGAAGCGTGCTGCGCCGGCAGGGACTCTTCAGCGTCCGCTACGGCTCCGACACCGGCGAGACGGGTGCGGCGGCCGTCCTCGTGGACGGCCGGCTCGTCTCGGCCGACACCCTCCTCGCCGCACAGGCGGAGGGACACAGGGTGCTGACGGTGGAATCCCTCGACCCCGGCACCGCCAAGCTCGACCCCGTCCAGGCCGCCTTCGTGGAGACGGGTGCCCTCCAGGGGGGCTATTCGGCCGGCGCGATGGTCCTCGCGACAAAGGCGCTCCTCGACGCGAACCCGAATCCCTCCGAGGAGGAGATCAGGGACGCCCTCTCGGGCGTGCTCGATCGCGAGACCGGCTACGCGAAGGCCGTGGAAGCCGTGAGGCGCGCCGCGGTGGCCCTCAGAGGGGAGAAACCCGAACCCTTCGAACCCCCCGTCCTCTCTCCTGTCACGCTGGCCGAGGCGCGAAGAGGGGCTCCACCGGCCGGCCCGTCTGCGCACGCACCCCTCGCCCTGCCGAGGATCGTGCCGGCCGGCGAGGCGCCGCGGACGACGGTCGTCGGGGCGCCCGAGCCGAAGCTCGAATCGCTCCGTCTCGTGAAGGGCAACGCTGCCTTCGCCGATGACGTCGAGATGCGGGGCATGCTCACGGCCGCCCTTCTCTCGAGCCCGCACGCCCACGCACGCATCGTCGCCATAGACGACACGAGGGCGCTCGCCCTCCGAGGAGTGCACGCCGTCCTCCACCACTTCAACACGCCGCACATCCGCTACGCCTCGGGCGGCCAGAGCTGGCCCAACCCGTATCCCTGGGACCAGGTGAGCTTCGACGACAAGGTGCGCTTCGTCGGCGACCGGGTCGCCGCCGTCGCCGCCGAGACGGCCGAGATCGCCGAGGAGGCCTGCCGCCTCATCGACGTGACCTACGAGGTGCTCCCGGCGGTGCTCAGTGCGGAGGAGGCGACCCGTCCTGGCGCGCCCGTGATCCACGACGAGCCCGACAGCGTGGGCATCTACGACGCCTCACGGAACCTGAGCCACCACATCGAGGGTCAGACCGTGAGCAACGAGGAGCTCGAGGCGGCCTTCGCCTCCGCCGACCACGTCTTCACGGAGACCTTCCACGTGCCGAAACAGCAGCACGTCCCGATCGAGCCGCACGTGGTCGTGGGTTTTCTCGATCCCGACGAACGGCTCGTCCTCCGCTCCTCCACGCAGGTCCCTTTCCATCTGCGGCGCATGGTCGCTCCTCTCGTGGAGCGCGAGGTGAAGCAGGTCCGCATCGAGAAGCCGCGGATGGGAGGCGGATTCGGCTCGAAGCAGGAGATGGTCACCGACGACGTGGTCGGTCTCCTCGTGCTCGCCACCCGCCGGCCTGTTCGGCTCGTCCTCGACCGCGCCGCCGAATTCACCTCGACGAGGACGAGGCACTCCCAGACACTCACGTTCCGGACCGGCGTCAACGACGACGGCAGGCTGGTGGCCCAGGACCTCACGGTCCTCGCCGACACGGGCGCTTACGGGACTCACGGCTTCACCGTCCAGTCGCTCACCGGCGCCCGAGGGCTCTCGTCCTACAACTGCCCCGCCAAGCGGTACCGCTGTGACGTCGCGTACACGAACCGCCCGGTAGCCGGGGCGTTCCGCGGCTACGGCGCACCCCAGGCCTTCTTCGCCCTCGAGTCACACCTCGACGACATCGCCTCGGCGATCGGCATGGACCCGATCGAGCTGCGCCGGCGGAACTGGGTGCGGACGGGGGACAAGCTCGACATCGTCCCTCGCCTGGGTGAGCGCGGCGGCGTGGAGGAGATCGCCGAAGAGGACCTCCCTGTCGTCACGAGCTGCGGGACCGAGCAGTGCGTGGCCGAGGGCATGCGGGCCGTCGAGTGGAAGCGGCGGGAAGACCCCCACTGGAAGAGGCCCCCTGACAGGCCGAACATCCGGCGCGGGATCGGTGTCGCCCTTGCGATGCAGGGCTCGGGCATTCCCTTTGTCGACATGGCGGCCTGCTCGATGAAGATGAACGACGACGGCTCGTTCAACATGCTCGCGGGTGCGGCCGACCTCGGCACCGGCGCGGACACGGTCCTCGCCCAGATCGCGGCCGAGGTGCTCGGCGTCCGGCCGGACGACATCCTCGTCCTCTCCGGTGACACGGACGTGACGCCTTTCGACAAGGGCGCCTATGCCTCGAGCACCACCTACATCTCGGGCATGGCGGCGAAGAAGGCGGCCGAGGCTGCAGCCGTCCGCATAAGGGCGCGAGCTGCCCGTCTCCTCCAACTCGGCGACGCCGACGATGTCACGCTGCACGACAGGCGCGCCTGGGCTCCCGACGGGAGGTCCCTCGGCCTGGAGGAGATCGCCCTCAACAGCCTCCACACCGAGGATCAGGAGCAGATCATGGGCGTCGCGTCCCACTGGTCGCCCGACTCGCCGGCTCCCTACGGCGCGCAGTTCGCCGAGGTCGAGGTCGACGTCGGCACCGGAGAGGTCACGGTCACCCGCCTCGTCATGGCTGTCGACTGCGGCATGCCCATCAACCCCATCACGGCGAGCAGCCAGGTCGAAGGCGGCATGCTCCAGTCGCTCGGCTATGCCGTCTCCGAAGAGCTCGTCTTCGACGAGGACGGCCGACCCCTCAACGCAGAGATCGGTCCTTACTGGATCTTCCGCGCAGACGACACGCCGCCGATGGAGGTCATCCTCGTCGAGACGATGGAGGAGTCCGGGCCGTTCGGCGCCAAGTCGATCGGCGAGATACCGATAGACGTCGTGGCGCCGGCTGTCCGCAACGCCGTGAAGGACGCCACCGGTGCGGCGATCGACACCATCCCGCTCACGCCGGAACGCGTCTGGCGCGCACTCGACAGCTTGAACTGCTGAGTCGCCTCGCCCGATGAACGCTCAGGCGTGCCAGTAGGTCGAGCTCGATCCCTCGGACCGGGGCCTCACGACCCGGCGGAGCAGGCCGGCGGCATGGTTTGCCGCTTCACGTACTCGTCGCCTCTCGGAGCGGTGGCCGCGTAGTATATGACGCCGTCAAAGGCTGTGAGTAAGCGGTCCTGCTGCGGACGCGGGAGGCGGAGTGCTGCGAGCACATGTCCGTTCGCCGGATCGGCGCAGTAGTTGCGGGTCGGCCCGCCGACCGGGTCCGTCACGAAGAGCCGCCCGGCCTCGATCACGGCCCGGAGACCGTTCGAGCCGTCGACGCAAGTTCTGTTGCTCGCTCCCTCGGGGCAGGAGGGCTCGACGGGAGCGAGCCTCGGGAGCGAGAGGAGCTGGACGTAGCCCAACATCCCGGTCGGTTGCGAGATCCAGACCGCAGCGCCGCTCAACGCGACTCGGGGAGCGGCGACCCCCATGACGGCTCGCGAAGCGAGGAGCCCACCGGTCACCGGGTCGCGGCGCTGGACCGCGCCGACGCCCGAGGCGTCGGCCTCGCCGACTATCAGCGACGAGCCCGGTGTACCGGCCGCCACGGTCGAGCTCGCCGCGCCGGGAAGCGACACGGTCCGGACGAGGTTCCCCGACCGGAGCGAGAAACGGAACAGCTCGTCGCCGCCGTCGGCCCAGAGCCCGCCACCGGCGGCCGCGAGGTTGTCACCCTCGTAGCCACTCCCGGCGAGGCTGAAACGGCGCTCGAGCCGCAACGTGGAAGGATCGAGCCGGAGCAGCTGCTCCTCGCTCGCC
>JAJYVX010000137.1 GCA_021791795.1 Actinomycetes bacterium
CGGCAACATCTTACACCAGTGTCATTCGTCTTACTAGTATTTAGTGGCTACATTATCATGACAATCTCCATCCGTCGGTGCAGGTTGCAGTAGTAAAACAACCGGTCCCGGCGGGGTAAGTTCGGGTTAGGTGTTCCCGGGCGTGACCTACGGGGGTCGGGCCGCGGTGTTCACCACGAGTGGCAACCCGGACTGTCACGTCGTGCTGCGCGGAACCACGAGCGGTCCCAACTACGACGAGACCACGGTGGCCGACACCCTCGAGAAGCTGAAGAGGCTGGGCCTGCCGGCCCACGTGCTGGTCGACGCCAGTCGCGGGAACAGCGGCAAGGACCACACCCGCCAACCGGTGGTCGCCGCCGAGTGGGCGCGCCGGGTGGCCGGTGGTGACCGAGCCACGGTCGGCGTGATGCTCGAGAGCTTCCTTCTGGAGGGTCGTCAGGAACTGGAGCTCGGCCGGTCCGCGGAGCTCGTGTACGGACAGAGCATCACCGATGCCTGCATGGGTTGGGAGACGACCGTCGAGGTGCTTCGGGGCCTCGCCGCGGCGGTCGCGTCGCGGCGGGAGTTCCGCCTGCCGGCCGATCGCGGCGTCGCGCCGGCTGGTACAGCGACGACCCGTGCTCGGTCTGGCGACGACACGACTCGGCCGGTCTCGGGCGAAGACCCCGAAGCCCGCATAGTGCAGCTCCGGCGTCACGTCGACGACATCGACGCAGGCATCGTCCGCCTCCTCACCGAGCGGGCGGCGGCGATAAGCGGCATCGCGGCCGCGAAGGGCGACCGGGCGACGAACATCCGCGACGTCGACCGCGAGAGGGTGGTTCTCGACCAGGTGGAGGCCGCGGCCGAGCTCGCCGGTGTCCCGACCGACTTCGTCCGGCCCGTCTTCGAGACGATCGTGGAACGGTCGATCGCGCTGCAGAAGGCCATGCGGCTCGCCTACGAGCACCCTCCTCGGCGCACGTCCGACTCCAAGCGGGGGTAGCGGAGCGCCGAGCCCGGAAGTTCCATATCGGGCCGGTCGGACCGGCGCGCGATCGGTCGCCGGAGCTTCAGGTTGCCTCAAGAGCCCGCTTTGGCCGGGGGGCGCCTGCGACTCCGTTCCGGGCCACTCTTCAGCACCACCACACCGAGAAGCGTGCCGGCGCACGCCATGGAGAGCAGCAGGTACGGCACGAGGCCAGGTCTCGCCTGAGCTATGGCACCAGCACCGAGGGCAGCCACGCCCTGCCCGCTCGCCCAGGCGAGGTTCGTCAGGCCGAAGCCGATGCCGAAGGCCATCCCCTGGCGCTCGGCTCCGTCGCTCACCATCGCCGCCGCAGGCACGAACATGGTCCCGGCGAACCAGAGCCCTCCGACGATGAGAGCGACGAGAACCGCCGCCTTGGAGACCGTGGGCAGGAGCGGGGCGAGCACGGCCGAGCCGGCGAGGGAGACCAATGCCGGGCGGCGACGGCCGAGGCGATCCGCGAATCGACCGACGAGCGGCGATATGGCCGCCTCGACAGCCGCGGCGCCGAGGAAGGCCGCACTTATCGTGATGGCGCTCGCCGCCAGCTTGTTGAGCCTCAACGGGGCGAGCACGTCGACCACGCCGAAGGTGATGCCGGCGAGGCAGGTGAGCCACAGACCCCCGGACAAAGAGACGTCGCGCATTGCCCGAAGGGCATCACGCATCGGCTGCGGCTCGACGGTCGACGGCACCTTCAAGAGGAGGCTCGAGATCATGAGAGCGACACCGCCGACGGTCGCTCCGGAAAAGGCGGGTCCGGAGCCGGCGGTGCTCGCGAGGCCCCCTACGACGGGGCCGAGCAGCGCCCCCCACTGCGGCGCTGAAGGCGAGTCCGATGGCGGCGCAACGCCGCTCTCCGGGAACCGCAGACGCGAGCCAGGCGAGCGAGCCCGCCCAGGTGCAGGCTCCGCCGAACCCCTGCACGAAGCGTGCCAGGTCGAGCACCGCCGTCGACCCGGCAAAGCCGAAGGCGAGCGTCGCGGCGCTCATCAGGGTGAGCCCGGCGAGGACTGCGGGCCACACCTACCCTCGTCGCGAACATGCCGCCCGGCAGCGAACCGGCGAGCGTCTTCGACATGCCGAACCGGTGCACATAGTGCGGCAGGATCGGCGTGAGCGCGGTGAAGAAGACGGTGTCCACGAGGAGCACCGCGCACACGAACACCAGGAGCTCCGTGGTGCGCGACGCAGCCTGCGACGGAGAGAGTTCTTCTCGTGCCAGAGCCCCAGTCTCCCAGCCGCGAGCGGCGCAGCCGCCGCCACCGGGCCGGGCTCGCGTCGGCCCACCCGCCGTCGCTATGACGGGCGGCTCACCCTGCCCCTTGTCGCTCTGTCAAGGCGGTGCAGGCCCGTCGAGGGCGTAGCGGGCGAGGTCCGCGCCGGTCAGCCGCTCGATCTCTCCGTACACGGTCGGGTCGCGCACTCCTGCACCGAGGGGGATCCGATCGCGGGCGACCGCGACGGCAAGGAGGCGAGCGCCCTCCTCGAGGCGGGCAGCGGGAACAGGGAGCCCGTCCGTCGCGTCGAGGAGGACGATCAGGTCCGGGAAGCTTGCGACTCGGTGACCAGCCACCTCGGCGTAGAGGAACTCGTTGCAGATGCCGATCTCGACATGACCCTCCGCGGCGTCGAGCACGAGCCGCCCGACGTCGAATCCCTCGACGAAGGTGCTCTCGTGCGTCGTCACGACGCCCTCGGCGATCAGCTGACCGTGCAGGGTCTCGACGACCGCATCGACGACTGCGCCGGCTCCCGCCGGCCGTGCGTCGAGGACGTTCCGGCCGAGGGTGATGCTCGTCGTCACGGCCCCGACGGCAGCCGCCTCCCGGCAGAAGACCACGGAGAACGGTCCTCGGCAGGCGGCGATGATGCCTCCGGCGGCGATGGACGCCGCCCGCAGCACGTTCGACGTCTGCGCCAGCGTGCCGTGGGAGACCACTTCGAGCGGCGGGGAGCCGCCGGCGGCGGCCTGGTGGACGGCGACGTCGTTCCGGCCGGCGAGGCCGAGGCCGCCCATCTTGACAGTCGGGTGGCCGCGACCGTTCGCCGCGGCGTCGGCCACGCAGAGGCGCTCGTCCAGAGCGGCATGGACCCAGGTCTCGGCGATCCAGGCCCCGGGGTGCGAGCACATCGTGGCCCGGAGCGCCGGTGCCGACGGCGGGAGCGACGCCCGCAGCAGCTCGAGGGCGCGCTGGCGCTGCCGATGCCCGCTTGCGATGTCCGCCGGCGCGAGGCTCCGCGCAGAGGGGGCGCCCACGGATGTGGAGATGACGACTCCGTCCGGCTCCTCGAGCTCGTCGAGGCTGGCGAGACGGGGAGTCCCGAGGGCGAGCACCGCCTCGGCTGCTGCGAGGCCGTCCTCGAGCCCGCCGCCACCGGCGCCGAGGACGAGGCCGCCGACGGTGGCCGCCCTGGCGTCGTCGAGGTCGAGGCGCTGCACCGTCTCAGCCGGGGACTGCCGAGCCGAAGCGGGGGCGAAGCCCGAGACCGTGGCGCCGGGCTTCTTCCTTCGCCTTCTCATAGCCGGCGTCGGCGTAGCGGAGGATTCCGAGCCCGGTGTCCGCGTCGAGCACCCGCTCGAGACGCGCGGCCGCACGGGGGGTCCCATCCGCGATGACGGTCGTCCCGGCGCTCTGCGACCGACCGGCGAGGCTGTGCAAGGCGACGAGATCGGCGCCGGCGGCGCCGTTCAGCAGTGCGTTGAGCAGCGCCCAGTCAGAGATGGCGTCGCTGCCGTCGGCCATGTCCTCGGTCTCCCGTTCGGGGATGGAGGCGCTGCCGGCGTCGAGGTGGTCTCGCGTGAAGGCGATCGGGCCTTCGATGGCGCCGGAGGCGACAAGGTCGTTCACGGCGATGGCGACTCTGGTCCGCTCGCCATGGCCGAGCCAGCAGATGCGGGCCGGCAGACCGGTGAAGCTGATGGCGCCTGCCCTCTCGAGCCATCCCCGCACCCGGGGCACCTCCGAGAGCATTCCCGCGACGAGCTCGTCGATCGCCTCGATCGACGCCGCGCTGCCCGAGATGGCGAGCCAACGAAACGGGCCGATGCCCTCACAGAACATCGGCCGGATGAACTCGGTGACGAAGCTCGGCACCTGCATCGCCGTCTCGACACCGGCCCGAAGCGCCTCCCGACGGAGCCAGTTGCCGTACTCGAAGGTGACGGCTCCGCGCCGCTGCATCTCGATGATCATGCTCATGTGGCGGGCGATCGAGTCCTGCGCCAACCTGATCAGCCGGTCGGGAGCCTCGGCACGCAGGCGGTCGGCCCCGGAGGGAGAGAGCCCTGCAGGGCAGTAGCCGTCGCGAGGATCGGTGGTGGTCTGGTCGGTGACGATGTCGGGGATGACGCCCCGCTCGAGGAGCGTCTCCAGCACGTCGACGACGTTGGCCGTCACGCCGGTCGAGCAAGGAACGCCCGCAGCGGCCGCCTCGAGCCAGCGGTCGACCGCCGGCGACAGGTCGGTGAAGTAGGCCTCGAGATAGCCCGAGCCCACTCTCGCCTGCAGGCGATCCGGCCGGACCTCGGCCACGAGCAGCGAGGCTCCGGCCATGACGGCGGCGAGGGGTTGAGCTCCGCCCATGCCTCCGCAGCCGGCGGTGAGGATCGTGCGCCCGGCGAGCGAGCCGCCGAAGTACTTGCGGGCGGCCGCCGTGAAAGTCTCGTAGGTGCCCTGCACGATGCCCTGTGGCCCGATGTACTGCCAGGCGGCTGCGGTCATGCCGGGCCAGATCGTGAGCCCGGCGTCGACCAGCTTGTAGAACTCCTCCGTGCTCGGGCCACCGGCGATGTTGCCGTTCGCCATCACGACGAGCGGCGCGTCGGGCAGGGTGCGCCAGATGCCGACCGGTTTGCCGGACTGGACGACGAGCGTCTCGCTCTCCTCGAGGTCCTTCAGCGCCTCGACGATGAGGTCGTAGCTCGCCCAGTCTCGGGCCGCCTTGGCCCGGCCGGCATAGATCACGAGGTCTTCCGGGCTCTCGCCGATCTCGAGGTTGTTCTCGAGCATCCGCAGGATGCTCTCCTGGCGCCACCCCTTGCACCTGAGCGTCCCACCGCGAGCTGCTCTTATGTTCCGGGCCACCGGAGCCATGATAGGAGTCGCTCCCGTAGCCCCGCAGTCGTCGAGCGGACCGTCAGCTGTCGCCGAGCCGGTACTCCTCACGCTCGCTCATCTCGAGGTGCAGCCGGTCGCCCGTGTAGGGATGCGCCGCGACGACAGAGTCGTCCAGCTCCACCCCGAGGCCCGGCGACTCGGGCGCGAGGAGGAACCCGTCCTGCCATCGCAGCGGAGTCTTCAACAGCTCCGCCGGGAAGCCACCCATCTTCTCGAGACTCTCCTGTATGAGGAAGTTGGGCGTGCTCACGGCGATGTGTACGTTCGCGGCGGCTTCCACCGGGCCGGCATACAGGTGCGGCGCGATGTCGACGTAGTAGGGCTCGGCTGCGTGGGCGATCTTCTTCGTTTCGAGGATGCCGCCGACCCGGCCGACGGCCATCTGCAGGATGGCGGCGGCTCGGCACTCGAGCACACGCTGGAACTCGTACTTGGTGGTGAGCCGCTCGCCGGTCGCAACCGGGATGGAGATGGCACGTGCCACTTGAGCCATCTGTTCGGGCATCTCGGGCGGAGTCGGCTCCTCCAGCCAGAGCGGGTCGAACTCCTCGATCTCACGGGCGAGCCGGATCGCGGCGGAGGGTGTCATCTGGCCGTGCGTACCGATGAGCAGGTCAGCCTTCGTGCCTACGGCTTCGCGGATGCGTCCGACGTAGGCGCGCACGGCTTCGATTGTCCGGCGGGACAGCTGCCGGGGATCGAGAGAGGAGTACCAGACGACCGGGTCGAACTTGAGAGCCGTGAACCCCTCGGCCACGTACTCCTCCGCCCGCTTGGCGGCCAGCTCGGGGTCCGTGAAGACGGAGTCGTCCTCGCCAGGGCGAGGGTAGATGTAGGTGTAGGAGCGAGCCGCTTCTCGGACCTTTCCTCCTAACAGCCTGTAGAGGGGCTGGCCCAGCTCCTTTCCCATGATGTCCCAGCAGGCCATCTCGATCCCGCTCAGAATCGCCACGAGCGAAGGGTCGGGCCGTTGCGTGTACCCGCGCGAGTACACCGCTCTCCACAGCCGCTCTATGTCGAAGGGGTCCGCCCCGACGACGGACCGCTCGGTGATGTCCGCCACCATCGCCCTCAGGGCAGCGGGCCGGAAGGGCGGGGCGTAGATCTCACCGAGTCCCGTCACCCCGCCGTCGGTGGTCAGCCGGACGTACAGCCAGTAGCCCCCACCCCACTTCGGTGGGGCGACGACGATCGTCTCGAAGTCGGCGATGCGCACCGGGATCCCCCTCAGCCCCAGGCCTTCACGGCGTCTTCGAACACGATCACACCTCGAAGCTGCTCGCCGCTCCTGGCTGACGTGACGGCGTCGTTGATCTCCTCGAGAGAGAAGGTGCCCGACATCAGCTCGCGCAGCTTGAGCTCCCCCGAGGAGTACAGCTCCGCAAGGTGGGGGAGGTCCCGGCTCGGGTCCGAGTCGCCCATCTTCGCACCGAGTATCCGCTGGCTTCCGTCGGAGATGGCCACCGGCTCCAGCCTGACGAGGCTGCCGCTCGGCGGCATGCCCACGATCACGAGGGTCCCCGCTCGCCCGAGCATGGCGGCGCCTCGCTCGATCAGCGCCGGATTTGCCGCCGCCACGAACACGTAGTCGGCACCGCGACCTCGCGTGAGCTCGATCACCGCCTCGAGGGCGTCCGCCTCGCTCGCGTCGACGACCTCGGTGGCGCCAAACGAAGCCGCGACGGCGAGCTTCTGCCTGGCGATGTCGACTGCGACGATGTGCTCGGCTCCCGACAGCTTCGCTCCCTGCACGCAGTTGAGGCCGACGCCGCCCACGCCGATGACGACCACGCTGCTACCGGGAACGACGCCGGCCGTGTTGCGGACGGCCCCGACACCGGTGAGCACGCCGCAGGCAAGAAGGCTCGCCGCTTGTGGAGCGATCCTCGCCGCATGCTCGCCGAGCGGGACTATCTGTGACCGGTGCACGGTCACGCGCTCGGCGAAGGCGCCGGTGCGCATCGCCTGGTTGACCGGATTGCCGTTGTGATCCGAGAGGACCGGAGGGCGATGGTCCGGCGGGGACTCGCACAGCGCCGGCCGGTGCTCCCGGCAACGTCGGCACGAGCCGCAGGAGCGCACGAGCGTGACGACGACGCGGTCCCCCTCCGAAAGGCCGGAGACCGCCTTCCCGACGCGCGCGACAATTCCGGCGGCCTCGTGACCGTACACGGCCGGCAGCGCTCCGCCCCACGCACCTTCGATGAACGCCACGTCGCTGTGGCAGACCGCGCAGGCAGCTATGCGAACGACCACCTCGTCCTCGAGCGGAGGCCGCAACCGGAGTTCCTCCAGGTGGAGTGGCTCGGCGAACGAAGAGCAGACCGCGGCTCTCATGGCCCGACCGCCACCTGGAACCGTCCCCAACCCGACTCTCTTCGGGCCGCCCCCACGACAGACTCTCCTCGGCTCACCGCGCCGGACAGTACCCGAAGTGGCGGCGCTTTAGGGTGGATTGCCTCACGCGCAGTAAGGGCCGGCAAACGGCGTGCTCCGGTCCGCCGCCATCCCGGCTGTGGAGTGTTCTGGTAGGGTGCGCCACCTGCGCAAGGGTTGCCGAATAGTCCCAGCAGCAGAGGGGGACAAGTGAGCCGATACATGCTCAAGCGCATTGTGCTGGCGGTGGTCACACTCGTGCTCCTGAGCATGATCATCTTCTTCGCGGGGCAGATCCTGCCGGGGGACCCGGGGCGCGCCATCCTCGGCCATCTCGCGCCCGAGCAAGCGGTCCGGGCCCTCGACCGCAAGCTCGGGGTCGACCGGCCCCTCGTCGTCCAGTACTGGAGTTGGCTGAGCGGCTTCGCCCGAGGGAACTTGGGGACGTCCACGCAGTACAGCCTGCCCGTGAGCTCGCTCCTCATACCGGCGTTCGTCAACTCGCTCAAGCTGGCCGCGTTCGCCTTCGTGATCGTCGTGCCCCTCAGCATCACCGGGGGCGTCGTCGCAGCTCTCAACCGTGGCAGATTGGTCGACCGGACCC
>JAJYVX010000138.1 GCA_021791795.1 Actinomycetes bacterium
GATGGGAGGATAGGGGCCGGACGTGAGCAGCAAGCCTCCACCGAGCCCGGGCACGTTGCTCGGAATGGGCATCACGGCAGCCATCTGCCTCGGCGCCGGTATCGGCGGCGGGTACTGGCTGGACGCGACGCTCAGGACCGGCATCCTGCTGACGTTCCTGGGGCTGGTCGTCGGGATGGTCGCGGCGGTTGCCGCGGTGTACTTGGAGATCAGGACGTTCCTGTAAACCTGTGAAAAAGCCGGAGAGGCGCCCGACGCCGACGGGTCGCGCCATGAGAAAGAGACTTTAGGGGTGGTTAACGGACTGGCAGCCCTCGTCGGGCAGTTCACGCTTCCGGAGCTGACGCGGGTCGTGCGCCGGACGGTGCTGGCGGCACTCGTCGTCGCCATAGCCGCGTTCGTCGTGTGCGTGTTCGTGTCGCAGCTCGCGTTCGGCTTCGGGATCTGCGTCGGCCTGGCTCTCGGTCTCGGCAACATCCGGCTCGTGACGTTGCAGACGGCCAAGGTGAGCAGCTCGAAGCTGTCCAAGCCGATCCGTGCCCTGGCCTCACTCACACTGCTCCGGCTCGCCGTCACGACTGCCATAGTCGTCCTCCTCGCCACCGTCGTGACGAGCCTCGGGCTCGGTGCGGTGGCGGGCATCGCAGTCTTCTACTTCCTCTTCATCGTGAGCCTCATCTCGGGGATCCTCCGCCACAAGGGTGCCACGACGTGAACCCGTCAGTCCTCGCCATCAGCGTCTCGGTAGGCGATCACATCACGACGAAGCTGTTCGGCTTCACGATCAACGTCGACGACCTCATCTCGGTCGGTGTCGCCATGCTCATCATGTTCGTGCTCTCGTACCTCCTCGTACGGAACGTCACCTCGGGCGTGCCGGGCAAGCTGCAGCTCGCCTTCGAGACGATCGTCGAGTGGGTCGAGGGTCAGGTGCGCGCAGCTGTCGGGGAGCGGAGCACCTTCATCGTCCCTCTGGCGGTGACCCTCTTCATCTTCATCCTGCTCTGCAACTGGCTCGAGCTGCTCCCGGCAACCTTTCCCGGCCACCATGACGCGCTGCCCGCCCCGACGGGCGACATCAACCTCGCGGCCGCTCTCGCCATCCTCGTGATCGTGCTCGTACACGCCACCTGGATCCGGCAGCAGGGTTGGCGGAGATACTTCGGCCACTACCTGAAGCCGTACGCCATCTTCGCCCCGATCAACGTCGTCGAGGAGATCGCCAAACCGCTCACCCTCGCCCTGCGGCTCTTCGGCAACATCTTCGCCGGGGGCATAATGCTCGTCCTCATCGCCGACCTGCCCGCCAAGTTCATCCTGCCCATCCCGGTCCTAGACGTCGCCTGGAGGTGGTTCGACTTCGTCTTCGTCGGCCCCGTGCAGGCCTTCATCTTCACCCTTCTCACGATCCTCTACTTCGGCTCCGCGTTCAGCGGAGAGCATTGAGCCGGCTCTCAGTCCGTCCTACCAAGGAGAAACGACCCAAAATGGCTGCAGCAACGACGCACGACATTGCGATCAGCTCCGCCGGCGCCTTCATCGGCGGCGGGCTCGCCCTCGCCGGGGGCGCAATCGGCGCCGCCATCGGCGACGGCCTGGCAGGTAGCCAGACCATCGCCGGCATAGCCCGCCAACCGGAGGCACAGGGCCGCCTCTACACGACGATGTTCATCATCGTCGGTCTGGTCGAGGCCATGTACTTCATCAACCTCGTCTTCATGATCCTCTTCGTGTTCGTGCTCTACAAGAAGTAGGGAGGGCGTCCGCATGACCGGGGGCATCTTCCTTCTGCCGGGGTTCACCTTCGTCCTCGAGCTGATCGGCTTCCTGCTCACGCTCGCGCTGATCGCCAAGTTCCCTCTCCCGCAGCTGCGGAAGGCGATGAACGACCGGGCGAACCACATCCGCAACTCGATCGAGTCCGCCGAGCAGGCGCGGGCCGAGGCCGAGGCGCTTGCAACGGAGCGTCGCCAGCAGCTCGAGCACGCCCGTGCAGAAGCGCGGGCGATGGTCGACCAGGCGAACCAGATCGCGGAGCAGCTGCGTGAAGAGGGTCGCCAGCGCGGCCAGGAGGAGTACGAGCGCCTCGTCCACGCCGCCCAGGGTGAGATCGAGCTCGAGCGCCAGCGGGCGCGCGAAGAGGTCATGGGCGACGTCGCGTCGCTCGTGCTCGCGGCCGCCGAGCGAGTGGTCGGCGCCGGCCTTGACGACGCCAGGCACCGCGCCCTCGTCGACGAGGTCATCACCGCCGCCGAGGCAGGTACGAGCAGCTGATGCTCGAGTTGGTGAGGGGCTATGCGGCCGCGGCACTCGACGCGGTCGATCGGGACGAGGGCCGCTCCATCGCGCAGGTGGGCTCCGACCTGAGCGCGGTCGCAGAGCTCCTCCTCCACGCGGAGCCGCTACGCCTCGCCCTCACCGACCCGGGCGTCCCGGCGACCGGCCGCCAGGCGATCCTCGAGGACCTCCTCACGGGACGGATCCTGCCGGAGACGGTGAGGCTTCTCACGTTCGTCGCCTCGAGCGAGCGGGCGGGAGAGCTCCCGCGGACGACCGAGCACCTCATCGACGTGACGGAGGGGGCAGAGGACGCCACCGCGTCCGGGGACGGCCATCGCGGCGACTCGGCTGAGCCGCCCGTCGGTCGCGGCGGAGCGCTCGAGCGCATCAGGGGCTACGCGGAATACGAGTTCGAGTCCGTTCCCGAGCGGGAGAAGATCGACGAGATCGAGGACGAGCTCTTCCGCTTCGGCCGCATCCTCGAGTCGACGAAGGAGCTGCACGACGCGCTCGCAGACCAGGAGCTCCCCGTTCCTGTCCGGCTGCGGGTCGTCCGCGACCTGCTCGGTGGCAAGGTCGCCGAAGAGACGCTCCGGCTCGTCTGCTACTCGCTCCGGGCCGGCCGCCTGCGGGATCTCGCCGGGACGGTCGGCTTCCTCGTCGAGCTCGCCGCAGCAGAGCGCGGGCGCCGGGTCGCCCACGTGCGGTCCGCCGTGGAGCTCTCCGAGACCGAACGCGACCGTCTCTCGGCCGCCCTCGGCCGGATAGCGCGACGGCCGGTCGAGCTCCGGGTGAGGGTGGACCCGTCGGTGCTCGGAGGGCTCGAGGTCGTCCTCGGCGACACCGTCATCGACGGCACTGTGAGGCACCGCTTGGAGCAGCTGCGGGAGTCCCTGCTCCAGCGGAGCTAGACGGCATCAACGACGCGAACAAGAAGAGGATCCGACAGGAAATGACAGAGCTCACGATCAGCTCCGAGGACATCGCCGAGGTACTGAGGCGTCACGTCCAGGAGTACAGCTCCGAGGTGAGGGCAGAACAGGTTGGCCGGATAGCCGAGGTGGGCGACGGCATAGCCCGCATCACCGGCCTTCCGAACGCTTCGGTGAACGAGCTTCTCGAGTTCGAGGACGGCACCTTCGGGCTCGCGCTCAACCTCGACGAGGAGACCATCGGCGCCGTCGTGCTCGGTTCGGTCGAAAGGCTCGACGAGGGCCAGGTGGTGAGGGCCACGGGGCGCATCCTCTCCGTGCCGGTGGGCGACGGACTGCTCGGCCGCGTCGTCAACCCGCTCGGCCTCCCGATCGACGGCAAGGGTCCCCTGAAGGATGTCGAGGAGAGGCGAGTCGAGATCCAGGCACCGGGCATCGTGAAGCGCCAGCCGGTGAAGGAGCCGCTCCAGACAGGGATCAAGGTCATCGACGCCATGACGCCGATCGGCCGCGGCCAGCGCGAGCTGCTCATCGGCGACCGCAAGACCGGCAAGACGACGATCGCGGTGGACACGATCATCAACCAACGCGGCCAGGGTGTGAAGTGCATCTACGTCGCCATCGGGCAGAAGGGCTCGACGATCGCGCAGACGGTCGCCACCCTCGCCGCGCACGGCGCCCTCGACTACACGGTCATCGTCGCTGCACCTGCCTCCGAACCGGCGCCCTTCAAGTACCTCGCGCCCTACTCGGGCTGCGCCATGGGACAGCACTGGATGGAGAACGGGGAGCACTCCCTCATCGTCTACGACGACCTCTCCAAGCAGGCCGAGGCATACCGCCAGCTCTCGCTCCTCCTCCGCCGGCCGCCGGGCCGCGAGGCCTACCCGGGCGACGTCTTCTACCTGCACAGCCGGCTCCTCGAGCGAGCGGCCAAGCTGTCGGACGAGATGGGTGGCGGCTCCCTCACGGCGCTGCCGATCATCGAGACGAAGGCGGGTGACATCTCCGCCTACATACCGACGAACGTCATATCGATCACCGACGGGCAGATCTTCCTCGAGAGCGACCTCTTCTACTCGGGCGTCCGGCCGGCCATGAACGTCGGCAACTCCGTCTCTCGCGTGGGTGGCGCCGCCCAGGTGAAGGCCATGCGGGCAGTAGCCGGAACGCTCAAGATCGACCTTGCCCAGTTCCGCGAGCTCGAGGCGTTCGCGACCTTCGGCTCCGAGCTCGACAAGGTCTCTCAGGCACAGCTCGACCGCGGCTACCGCCTCACCGAGCTCCTGAAGCAGGGGTTGAACCAGCCGCTGCCGGTCGAGGAACAGGTCGTCGTGATCTACGCCGGTACACGCGGTCACGTCGACACCATCCCCGTCGCCGAGGTGCAGCCATTCGAGCGCGAGCTTCGGGCTCATTTCCGCGCCCACCACGCGGACCTGCTCGAGCAGATCCGCAGGACCGGCCAGCTGCCGGACGAGGCCCTCATGGACAAGGCGGTCGACGAGCTGAGGCAGGCGTTCGCGCCGGCCGGCGACGCCGTGGCATCAGCGACCGACTCAGCCGGTGACCCCGTGGCACCCACGACCGGCTCAGGCGGCGCGCCGAGTGGCGGCGGTGACGGCGCCGCGAAGGCAGCCAGCCCGACGGGCGCGGGCGGCGCGGAGTAGGGAATAGACGACATGGCAGGTGGCCAGGAGCGGCTGCTGCGGCGCAGGATCCGCACGGTCGAGTCGACGAAGAAGATCACCCGGGCGATGGAGCTCATCGCCGCGTCGCAGATGGTGCGCGCCCAGGGTCGGATCGCCGGCTCCCGCCCGTACGTACGCGGGATCGAGCGCGTGCTCGCCGACGTGGTTGCCGACGGGACCGCACCCGAGCGCCTGGTCGGTTCGCCTGAGTCGCCCGAGCGCGTGGCAGTCGTCGCGATCGTCTCGGACCGAGGCCTCTGCGGCGGCTACAACGCGTTCGTGCTGCGGGCAGCCGACCGGGTCATGCGGACGGGTGAGCAGGCCGGGCGGAGCTACGAGCTCACGACCGCCGGGAAGAAGGCCATCGGCTACTTCCGCTTCCGCGGCCGCAGGGTCGACCACTCCATCACCATGTCGGACCGACCGACCTACGAGCACGCGAGAGCCATCGCCGCGACCGTCGTACCGCAGTTCGTGGCCGGCGAGCTCGACCTCGTCCAGCTCGTCTCGACCCGCTTCATGTCCGCCGGGACCCAGACCGTGGAGGTCCGCCAGCTGCTGCCTCTCGAGCTACCGGACGAGTCCGGGCCGCCGTCGCGCCGCCCTCGGGCCGCCGCCACCTCCGAGGGCGGTGCCGAAGTGCACGAGGAGCCGGCCGGCCGCGAGAAGCGAGAGGGTTTCTTCGAGTACGAGCCGCTGCCGGAGGAGTTGCTGGCGCTTCTCGTCCCCCGTTACGCCGAGGCCGCGCTCTACCAGGCGCTGCTCGAGGCGTCTGCCTCCGAGCACGTCGCTCGTCAGCGCGCCATGGCGGCGGCTACCGACAACGCCGACGAGCTCATCAAGAACTTGCGCCGGGTGATGAACCGGGCCCGTCAGGACGCGATCACCACGGAGATCATGGAGATAGTCGGAGGAGCCGAGGCGCTGCGCCAAGCCGCCGGCACGGAGATCGCAGCGATGCAGGAAGACTACGAGGTCGAGGAGACAGCATGACCACCACAGTCACCGAAGGGTCCGCCCCGAGCGAGCGGCGAGGCGGGAAGGGCCTCGAGGACGGGCGAGTCGTAGCGATCGCCGGTCCTGTCGTCGACGCCGAATTCCCCCCCCACAGCCTGCCGGAGATCAACCAGCTCCTCGAGATCCCCATCACCGTCGACGGGGAGAAAGTCGTGATACCGGCCGAGGTGGCACAGCAGATCGGCGAAGGCCGCTGCAGGGCGATCTGCCTGCGGCCGACCGACGGGCTGCGCCGCGGCGCCGTCGTCCGCTCGATGGGAAGGGGCATCACGGTGCCCGTCGGGGACAACGTCCTAGGGCATGTGTTCAACGTGGTCGGCCGGCCGCTCGACACCGACACGGTCGGTGACGTCGACGACCACTGGGAGATCCACCGGGAGCCACCGCCCTTCGACGAGCTCGAGCCGAAGCGGCAGGTGTTCGAGACCGGCATCAAGGTCATCGACCTCCTCGAACCGTACGTGCAGGGAGGGAAGATCGGCCTCTTCGGCGGTGCTGGCGTCGGCAAGACGGTCCTCATCACCGAGATGATCAACCGTGTGGCCGAGCAACACGGCGGCGTCTCGGTCTTCGCCGGCGTCGGCGAGCGGACCCGCGAGGGGACCGACCTCTGGCTCGAGATGCAGGAGTCAGGCGTCATCGGCAAGGCGGTTCTCGTCTACGGCCAGATGGACGAGCCGCCGGGCGTGCGGCTGCGCGTCGCGCTCTCGGCACTCACCATGGCGGAGTACTTCCGTGACGTGAAGAACCAGGACGTGCTGCTCTTCGTCGACAACATCTTCCGCTTCGTCCAGGCGGGCTCGGAGGTCTCGACGCTGCTCGGCCGGATGCCGTCTGCGGTCGGCTACCAGCCGACCCTGGCGGACGAGATGGGCGAGCTGCAGGAGAGGATCACATCGACGCGCGGCCACTCGATCACCTCGATGCAGGCCGTCTACGTGCCGGCCGACGACTACACGGACCCGGCGCCGTTCACGACCTTCACGCACCTCGACGCGACGACCGAGCTGTCGCGCCAGATCGCCGCCCTCGGCATCTACCCGGCGGTGGACCCGCTGGCGTCGACGTCGAACATCCTCGCCCCGGAGGTCGTCGGGGAGCGGCACTACGAGTGTGCCCGGAGAGTTCAGGAGGTGCTGCAGCGTTACAGGGAGCTGCAGGACATCATCGCCATCCTCGGTCTCGACGAGCTGTCCGAGGAGGACCGCCGCACGGTCAACCGAGCACGCAAGATCCAGCGCTTCCTCTCCCAGCCGATGTTCGTCGCCGAGGTCTTCACCAACATCCCCGGCATCTACGTGCCCGTGGAGGAGACGGTGCGGTCGTTCGAGGCACTCATCGGTGGTGAGCTCGACGACGTGCCGGAGCAGGCGTTCCTCAACGTCGGCGGCGTCGACGACGTCTTGAAGAAGGCGAAGGAGCTCTCTTAGTGGCGACCCATGCCGAGCTCGTGACGCCCGAGCGGGTGCTCTACTCGGGCGAGGCCGAGTTCGTGGTGATGAGGACCGAGGGCGGGGAGGTCATGTTCCTCCCCAACCACGCCCCCTTCGTCGGGGCGGTCGACATCTGCGTCGTGCGCGTGGCGCCCGCTGGGACCGAGATCCCGGGCTCGTCGCCGGACCAGGGTTCGGGCCGGGCCGAGGAGGAGGTGCGTGCGGCGGTCCACGGGGGCTTCGTTCACGTAGCTGACAACAGGGTCCTCGTCCTCGCGAGCGTGGCCGAGCTGGCGGGCGAGATCGACGTGGAGCGGGCGCGGCGTGCGCTCGATGCGGCCGAGGCGGCGATCGGCGCAGGCCGTGACGGCGGTCCAGGCGCAGGCGGCGCCGGGGGTGGTGCGGCCGGTGCGGCCGGTGCGGCCGGGACGGCGGGCACCACGGGAGCCGGCAAGACCGGAGCTGTGGAGGAGGGCGCACAGGAGGAAGGGAGCGCCGAGAGCCCTGCCATGCTCGCGATGCTCCACCCCGACGACCCCGAGGTGGCTCAGCGGAGGGCGCGTGCCCGGCTCGAAGCCGCCGGCGTGCTCGAGCCAGTGGGCGCTCAAACGGCGGGAGCCCAGTAGTTCCCGAGCGGGGTCGTGCGAGACGGCGCCGCATGGCCGCCCTGGTTCTCACCGGTCGGGCGGCGAGCGAGATAGACGGGCTCCGGCGGGCGCTCGGTACGGACACGCT
>JAJYVX010000139.1 GCA_021791795.1 Actinomycetes bacterium
CCAATGCGGCACGAGCCTTCGTGTCCGTGTCGAAGCTGAGCCTCAACTCAGCTGGATCCTCGCCGGCAAGCGACCAGGTCATCACGCGCGAGACCCAGCGCGGCGCCAAGATGGCGGCGATCTCGGAGCTCGTGGAGTCCGCCTGGGCGTACCGCTTCGGCCCGAGCCTCGGGCCGAGCCTCAAGCACCGCCAAGAGGGTGTGGCGCCCGACACCCTGGCCCGGGCCTGGGCGGCGCAGGTCGACCTGTGTCGACGCTTCCGCTCCCTCGACGCCCGCAAGTCGGTGCGCGGCGTCGTCGTGGCGGCCATCGCTCGTCGGCTCGTCGGCCACCTCTACGCCGAGATGGTGGCGTGAGCGCCTCACCGCCGGTCCCATCGGTCGACGGCCTCGGCCGCCGGTGACCGAGCTCTCCGTGTGCCGCCGGGGCGCCGCCGTGGCAGGAAAGCCCCCCGTTGCTTCTTTGCGATGGCTCATCTGTGAGCACAAGCGTTCCAAGTCTGGGGCACCGTCCTGCGGATTGCAGACATGCGCGGCTTCGGCCCGCGAATACGAGATTGGCGGCGACTGGCCGAGCCAATCCACCCCGGCGGCACACGCAGACCTCGGAGCCAGGCCACCACCACGGCCGGGGGCCCACCGAGGATGGCGTAGCAGCCGCCACCCCGTGGTCAAGGTCGTTCGTCCTCGCTTCGCTGCGGGCGCTCCACCTTGACCACGGGGCCCCGTCGCCTGCTCGAGAGCAACCCATGCGACGGACCTGTGGTCCGTCGCGCCCCGAAACCCGTGCAACGAACGTCGTTGTGGGGACTTGACAAGCCGTTCCATACGAGAAGATCAAGCGCGGCGCCCACATGAGCGTCCGGGCGCTCGAAGCCGACATCCGCGGCTGGATCGAACAATGGAACGACGACCCCAGGCCCTACGTATGGACCAAGACGGCCGAGCAGATCCTCGCCTCCATCGCCCGATACTGCGAACGGATCTCGGCCGCCACCGGTCAACAAGCCAAATGACACTTTCATTGCGAATCAGCAACTCGGGACACTAGGGCTCGTGCGAGCTGGCGGAGGCATCGCGAAGCTGACGAGCTCCGAACGACACGTTCAGGTGATGGCCTACGTGCAGGCGGCGACCCATCATGCGCTCATCACCTTCGCCGACGTCCTTTCCCACTCGGGTCTCAGCATCGAGGACGACCTCTTCGAGTTCCGGACACCGATGTTCGAGACCCTGCTCGGTCTCGCGGCGAGGACGATCAGCCCGAGCCAGCAGGCGACGACCGCCTCGATACAGCTCACGAGCGGAGGCGCCCGCATCGCCTCCGAGTTCGGGGCGGCGAGAGCACGCTTGAGCGCCGCGGTTAGCTCCGGCCGCCCGACGAGCTCGTGGGCCACCTCGCGGAGGTACGGGGCGCCTTCGGAGGGACTTTCTTCACCCTCTTGCAGGAAGCCTCCAAGTTCTCCGTGGCGTCCGTCCAGCGAACAAGGGTGTTCCTCGCCGAGAGCCTCCGGCAGGGACGGATCGTCGCCCTCGAGCACCGTTCGGGCGAGAAGAGGCGGGTCGTCGTCGGGGTCGTCGAGAGCCTCGAGACGGCATTCGTGACGGTCCGCGAGCTCATGGCCGGACCCGAGGGACGCGCCGTGCTCCTCACGCCCGAAGGCGGATCGAACGCCCGCGCGCTCGGGATCGGCATTCCGCCGCGTCGGGCGGCCACGAGACTCGGACTCTCGCACATCACTCCCCTAAGCGAGTCGGAGGCCGAAGAGCTGCTGACCCGTTGGCTCGGCCGCGTGGGTCGGGACGTCCGGCTGCTCGTACCTCCGGTGGTCTCGGCCGAAGGCGCGGCGGCCTTGGCGGGGACGCTTCCCGCCGTCGAGGAGGCGTCCGTCGTGAGCGCCGAGGTGAGACACGGGGAGCGTGAGGTGATCCTCAGGATCACCGTCCGATCAGACCGGAGCCTCGACGTCGTCCAGTCGGAGCTGGAGGGGCTGATCCGCCGCGTCGTCGGCTGACGAAGAAGGCCGCTCGGACGCCGCCGAGAGCGCTGCTCCAGCCCAGTGCAACAGGCCCGGGCCGCGACTGCTCTCCTTCGACGGGAGCAATCGCCCGCTGTGCTTCTTGTACCCTCAGAGCGTCATGAGCTCTCCGGTCTCGGAAGCGTCCGGCACGCGAACTCGAGAGCTGAGTCGCCGCCGGCGAGTCGGCATCCTCGTGATCTGCTGCTTTGCCCTTCTCATGGTCACCCTCGACGTGACCATCGTCAACGTGGCGCTGCCATCGATTGCGCGCCAGCTGCACGCGCCGGTCGCCGGCCTCCAGTGGGTCGTCGACGCCTACACCGTCGTACTCGGCAGTCTGCTCATGCTCTCCGGCTCGACCGCCGATCGGATCGGCCGGAAGCGCATGTTCGTCATCGGCCTCGTCCTCTTCTCGCTCGGCTCCTTGCTCTGCAGCGTGAGCCCCGCCCTGACGCCCCTCATCCTGTTCCGCATGATGCAGGCGATCGGCGGCTCGATGCTGAGCCCCGTCGCCATGTCCATCATCACGAACACCTTCACCGAGCCCCGTGAGAGGGCGCAGGCGATCGGCCTCTGGGGAGCGGTCTCGGGTATCAGCCTGGCGCTCGGCCCCGTGCTCGGCGGCCTCCTCGTCACGACCGTCGGCTGGAGAGCCATCTTCTGGGTCAACGTCCCGGTCGGCGCGCTGGCGCTCGTTCTCACCCTGCGCTACATCCCCGAGTCGAGGGCTGCTCGCCCTCGACGGCCGGACCTCGTCGGACAGGCGCTCGTCATCATCCTCCTCGCGTCGATCACCTACGGCATCATCGAGGCCCCGTCGGCCGGGCTCGGCTCACCGCGGATCGTGGCCATGTTCGTGCTCGCCGTCGCGGCCACCTGTGGTCTCCTCCTCTACGAACCGAAGCGGGGCGAGCCACTCGTCGAATTGCGCTTCTTCCGCTCGGTGCCCTTCACGAGCGCCACCGTGATCGCCGTCGCCATATACGCCGGGATCGGCGGCTTCCTCTTCCTCAACACGCTCTACCTGCAGGTCACCCGTCACCTCTCGGCTCTGCACGCCGGGTTGGACACTCTCCCGGCAGCCGCTGTGACGACGGTGCTGGCACCGGTGTCGGGCTTCCTCGTCAGCCGACGCGGGTCGCGTGTCCCGATCGTCGTGTCCGGCGCGGCGCTTCTTGGCGCCGGTGTCATGCTCGCTCAGATCACGGATTCGACATCCTTCGTCTGGCTGTTCGTCGCCTACGTCGTCTTCGGAACGGGCTACGGGCTCGCCAACGCGCCCATCACCAACAACGCCGTGTCGGGCATGCCGCGCGCCCAGGCCGGGGTCGCGGCTGCCATCGCCTCGACCTCCCGCCAGGTGGGCCAGACGCTCGGGGTCGCGATCGCAGGGGCCTTGGCCACCGTGGGCACGACGGGTCATGCCCTCGCACGCGCCCTTCCGGGGGCGACCCACGCCGCTTGGTGGGGCCTCGGGGGCTGCGGAGCCCTCGTCCTCGCGCTCGGCTTCGTCAGCACGTCGCCCTGGGCGACACGTGCCGCCCTGCGCACGGCCGAGGCTCTCAACCCTGAGGGGATAGGTGCAGCCCAGCTCACGGGGGCGATAAGCGTGCGGGCGCGGCGTTAGGAGCTCGTCCCGGGCGTCCTCAGCCCCTCTCAGGATCGCCCGCTGTGAGGTACTCCCACATCCGCTCGAGGATGCCGCCGCCCCAGACGGCCCGGGCCGAAACCTGCTCGGGCGAGAGCGCTCCGGCCGAAGCGAGGCCGGCAGCCCGGACGGCGAGCTCGACTCTGGCGGCGTCCTCCAGGTACCACGTGAGCACGACTGCCCGCTCGAGGCTGTCGGCGGCGACGACGGCCCCGTTGCCGCGCAGCACGACGGCCGGGTTGTCGCCCATCAACGCAGCCACACGCGCCGCCGTGGCATCGTCGCGCACGAGCCGTGCATCGTCGTGCAGCGGCGGTGCCGAGCCGAGATAGGCGCCGAAGCCGTGCCGCGGTGCCGGCGTGAGCCCGGCGCTCGACAGCGCCATGACCGACGGCGGCTGGGTCCGGCAGATGCCCGCCACCTCGGGACGTAGCCGGTAGAGAGCCTGGTGCAGGCGCACCTCGCCCAAGACACCGTCGGGAAGCGGGCCGTCGACCGTGCAGACCGTCCCAGCCTCCCCCGCCTCGATCATGCCCATGGGCCTAGCGGCACATACGAGGAAGCTCCCGCTGTCGAGACGCAGGCTGCAGTGGCCGTAGGCGTGCGCCAGCCCGGACCGGCCGAGTGCCCGGGCGGCGAGACGGACGCGCCGCTCCTCGTCCTCGAGCGCCACTGCCGACCTAGAGACCCAGCATCGTCTTGGCGTTGCCGCCGAGGATGCGTTGCTTCGTCTCGGCGCCGAGATCGGCATCCTCGATGGCCCGCAGGATGTCGCGGGTCCACTGCTCTCCGCTGGCCGAGCCCATGGGGAAGTCCGTGCCGAAGAGCACGTGGCCGTCGCCGAAGTAGCCGACGCCGCACTCGATCGTGCCGGGCGAGTACGAGATCGCCGTGTCGTTGTAGAAGCGGCGGAAGTACTCACCGACCGGCCGGGAGAGCTCGACCGCCTTCGCCTTCGTGAGGTTCAGAGCCGAGTACTCGGCTATCTCCTTGTCGAAGGCCTCGAGGCGGGCGCCGAAGTACGGCACCATGCCGCCGAGATGGTGCGTGACCACCTTCAGCGCGGGGTAGCGCTCCATGACGCCGCCGTAGACGAGGCGCGCCATGGCGAGAGAGGTGTCGAACGGCCATCCGAGGCTGCGGTCGAGGAGGGATTCCTTGATCCAGGGGTAGAGGTGCTCGGTGTGCTGCGGATGTATCCAGACAGGTTGGCCCTGCCGCTCGCACTCCTCGTAGAGCGGCCACATCTCCTTCGTGTCGACCGGCTGGCCCTCGATGTTGGAGAAGATCAGGACGCCGTTGAGACCGAGGTCGCCCCAGGCGCGTCGCAGCTCCTCGAGGACGGTGTCGTCCACGCGGGGGGCGACGGCGACACCGGCGAAACGGCCCGGGTGCGCCTCCGCCATCGCCGCGATCCCCTCGTGCGCCCTGCGGAGCATCCGGTACATCATGTCGCGGGGCATGCCGAGCCACATCGGCGGCCGCACCATGACGAGCACCTGAGTGTCGATGCCGACCTCGTCCATGAAGGCGATCCGCTTCTCGGCGTCGTAGAGATACGGCTTGCGGAAGAGCGCCGCGCTCTCGTCGCTCGGGAACTCCTCGACCAGTGCGTCCATCAGATTGCGCGGGCAGACGTGTGAGTAGAAGTCGATCACCATCTTTCCTCCTCAGGCTCGTGAAAGGGACTGCTCGGCGACCGCCGCCGCGATGCGGGCGGCGAGTACGTTCTTCTGCACCTTGCCGAACGGCGACAGGGGGAACTCCTCGACGAGCTCGAGGCGCTCGGGATGCTTAAAGCGGGCGAGGCCCCGCGACGAGAGGTGCGCCGTGAGCTGCTCCAGGGTGGGCGGCTCGCCCCGCGGGACGACGTATGCGCACATGCGCTCGCCGAGCAGCGGATCGGGCATCGGGACGCACGACACCATCTTCACCGCCGTGTGGGCGAGCAGCATGTCCTCCACCTCCTCGGCGCTGATCTTCTCCCCGCCACGGTTGACGAGGTCCTTCTTCCGGCCCTCGACTATGTAGTTGCCGCTCGGGTGCATGCGGAGCAGGTCGCCGCTCAGGTAGAAGCCGTCGGGGGAGAAGGCGCGGGCGTTCACCTCGGGCGCCTTGAAGTAGCCCCGCAGCGTGTAGGGACCGCGGCAGATCAGCTCACCGATCTCCCCCTCGGACACCCGTTCACCCAGCTCGTCGACGAGGTAAACCTCGTCGTCGGGACAGATCGGCCGGCCGGCTGTCTCGTGGCGCACCTCGGCCGGATCGTCGAGGCGGGCGATCATGAGAAGGCCCTCGGCCATACCGAACACCTCCTGCACCTTGGCGTTCGGGAAGGCGGCCTCCGTCTGCAGCTTCGTCTCGCGCTGGTACTTCTGGCCGCCGGAGTTGATCACCCGCACCGAGGTCCTGTCGTGGTCCGAGAGCCGCTCGTAGTTGAGCCAGGCGATGATCATCGCCGGGACCACCTCGAGGTGCGTCACCCGGCAAGCCTCTATCACGGCCAGTGCCTCGGCGGGCCTCGGCGTCGTGACGAGGGCGATGCTCGCCCCCCACTCGAAGAACGCTTGGACGCCGGGCGACGCGAGCGGAAAGTTGTGACCTATCGGCGCGGCGACAAGAAGGACGTCGTCCGGCCGGATGTCGTTCAACGAACCGATGAGATGGCTGTTGTACGCGTAGTCGTTGTGGCTGCGCGGGATGACCTTTGGTATCCCCGTGGTGCCGCCCGAGAGCTGGAACACGCAAGGGTCGTCGGGGTCGATGTCGAGCCCGGCGAGGGCGCTCGGAGGAAGGTCCGGTTCGCGTTCGGCGAGCTCTGTGAGCGACACGAAGCCCTCGTCGCCCGGCGCCTCGCCGGCCACGAGGACGAGGGGTGGGCGAGAGGCGCCGGCCCTGATCTTCCGGGCGAAGGCGAGGAAGTCGAACGAGCCGAAGGAGGCCGGCACTGCGTACGCGTCCGCGTCGATGAAGTCCACGTAGTGGGCTATCTCATGCTCGCGATGTGCCGGCAGGGTCATGAGCGGGATGGCGCCGAGGTACTGCAGCGCCAGGTAGAGCTCGACGAACTCCGGCACGTTCGGCAGGTGGACGACGACGCTGCTTCGAGGGCCGATACCGAGCGCGAGCAGATGGCGCGCCAGCCGCTCCGCCCGTCGGTCGAGCTCAGCGTACGTCCGGCGCACCGGGTGGCAGATGGCCAGCCGCTCCCCATGGGTCCTCATCCACTCCCGCATCACCTCGCCGAGCGGCCTGTCCCCCCAGTAGCCCTTGGCCCGGTACCGGGCCGCGAACTCCGGCGGGAAGGGCGTCACGCCTTCCATCACCACCTCTCAGGCCATCCCTGCCCACCTGGCGACGTTCTCTACGGTGGCAAAGTGGTCGTCGCGCATGGTGTGGTGACGTGGGAGCGGGTAGACGATCGGGTAGACGCCTTCGTCGAGCAGCCATCGCACCCGCGCCGTGCACTGCTCCTCGGTGCCGAACACGGTGAAGCGCTCGAGCATCTCGTCCGAGACGAGCGCCGCGGCCGCATCGAAGTCACGGGTCTCCCACACGTCTTTCACCTCGCGGGCGCGCTCGCCGAGACCGGCGAGATCGGCGATGTGCAGGTAGTGCTCGCTCGCGCAGTAGAAGGCGACGCCCCGGCGGGCCGCCCGGCGGGCGTCTTCCGCCGCCGAGTCGCTGCAGACCATGAGCAGCGTGGCGATGCGGACGTCGCTCGGGTCGCGTCCCGCCTTGTCGCACTCGACCTTGATGAGCTGGCGGTACTCCTCGAGCGACTCGGGGATGAGCCAGTTCGTGATCATCCCGTCTGCCACCCTGGCGCTCATGGCGGCCATCCTCGGTCCGAGGGCGGCGAGCCACAGCGGGATGGTCGTTCCCTCGGGCAGAGGCCCTTCTCTCAGGTGGAAGTCGTCGACGTGGAACCACTTGCCGTCGTAGGAGGTGCGGGGCTCGCGAAGGAGACTGCGGACGATCTCGACGGTCTCGCGCGCCCGTGCGAGCGGCCGGTCCAGCTCGATGCCGTGCCCGCGGTGCATGAAGCCGATGCCGCCGGTGCCGAGGCCGAGGGGTCCGAAGCGGCCGCCCGACAAGTCGTGCATGGACCGCGCCGCCATCGCGAGCAGTGTGGGCGTGCGGGAGTAGAAGTTGACGATGCTCGTGCCGAGGCGGATCGACTCCGTCTTCTCGGCAAGAAGGGCAAGGAGCGAGAAGGCCTCCTTGCCGGACTCCTCGGTGAGGAAGAAGCCGTCGTAGCCGAGGCGCTCCGACTCCCTCGCGAACGACACGATGTCGGGATAGCTGAGGTCCCCGGTGTGGAGCATCACCCCGATCTGTTCCCTGTTCAAGTGCTGTCCCCTTTCTTCGGCAGATGACCGTGCTCTCTCGACGGGAC
>JAJYVX010000140.1 GCA_021791795.1 Actinomycetes bacterium
GAGTCGTCTTGTGGAACAAGAGGAGGTCTGCCGAGTCGACCGGCTCGTCATCGACGGCGAGCCGCACGGGCCCGGCGCTCGGCAGGCCCGAGGTGTCGGTCGTGATCGCCCCAGCACGAGAGAGCGTCAGGCGCAGCCGGGACGGCTCCACCAGCCGGGACGCGGCCCCTTCGATGGCGTCCCGGATCGCCGTTCGGTCGAAGCGGAACCCGAGGCGTCCCGCCGAGAACCGGAGCCTCGCCAGATGGCGCTCCTCGTTGCGCACGCCCCGACCGGGGACGAACGCCATCGTCTCGACCAGGTCGTAGCTCTCCTGCCGATCGAGGATTCGCGCTTTGGCCCAGAGCTCCTCCCGCTCGGCAGCCGGATCGGAGCTCCACGTGATGCCACCACCGGTGCCGTACTCCGCCTCGCCGCTTCGGCGGTCTACGAGCACGGTGCGGATCGGCACGCTGAAGCGGGCATTGACCTCCGTGCCGGGCGGGGCGACGAAACCGACGGCTCCGCAGTAGACGCCACGCGGCGAAGGCTCGAGCTCGGCGATTAGCTCCATGGTGCGGCGTTTCGGCGCGCCGGTCACCGACCCCGCCGGGAAGAGCGCTCTGAAGAGGTCGACGAGCCCGGTGCCCGGTCGCGCCGAAGCCGAGACCGACGAGGTGAGCTGCCAGACTGTCGGGAACTGCTCACGGGTGAAGAGTGAGTCCACCGTGACCGAACCCCACTCGGCGATCCTTCCGAGGTCGCTGCGCACGAGGTCGACGATCATGAGGTTCTCCGCCCGCTCCTTCTCGGAGGTGAGCAGTGCCTTCGAGAACGCCTCGTCCTCCGCCTCGAAGCGGCCGCGAGGAGCGGTCCCCTTCATCGGGCGCGTCGTCACCCGGTCGCCGCGCCACTCGAAGAAGAGCTCCGGGGAGGCGCACAGCACGGCGAAGCGGCCGGTGTCGAGTCGAGCGCAGTGGGCGCCCTGCTGGCCGCTCGCCAGAGACGCATACAGGTCGGAGGGGTCTCCGCCCACCTGAGCCCTGAGGCGGGTGGTCAGGTTGCACTGGTAGGTCTCGCCTGCGGCGATCCGATCACGGATGCGCCCCACGGCGGCCTCGTAGTCGGCGTCGCTCGTCTCGGGGCGCCACCGTGCCGGCGAAGAGCCGCCCGCCGCCGGCGGTGCGACCGGCTTCGAGTGCTCGGCTCTCGCGAAGAGGGCGAACCAGGCGAGAGGGAGATCGCAGAACGGCCGGCCAGGAGCCGGCCTGCGAACGGTCAACGACGGATCGAGCCCGGGCGCGGCCTCGTACGTGACGAAGCCCGCCGCCCAAGCGCCGTCCGACACGGCACGCTCGACCCTGCAGAGCAGCCCGGCCACCTCTTCCGGGCGGAGCGCCTGGAGAATCCCGACAGGCTCGCGAAGCACCAGTGCGCGGTCGCATGCGAAGTCGTCGAAGCGGGCGAAGGGGGTTACCTGCGTCCGGGATCCGACCACGCTCAGATGAGACACCCTGGTCGTCCGAGTGAGCAAGCCGGTGCCCGAGGTCGAGGCAGGCGTGGCGCCCGGCTGGGTGAGAATGTGTCGCGTGGCCGACATCTGCTTCATGCCCGCTCGCGAGCTGGCTGCGCTCGTGCGCGGACGGGAGATCTCCGCGGTCGAGGTGCTCGAGGCGTTCCTGGACCGCATCGCCACCACGAACCCGGCCGTGAACGCCATCGTCACGCTCGAGCCGGACGCAGCCCGGAAGAGCGCCGAGGCCGCCGACAAGCGCGCTGCACGGGGAGAGCCGCTCGGGGCGCTCCACGGCTTGCCTCTGGCCGTGAAGGACCTCGAGGAGACGGCCGGCATCCGCACGACGATGGGATCACCCATCTTCTCCGAACACGTCCCGCAAGCCGACTCGCATCTCGTGACTCGCCTCAAGCGTGCGGGCGCTGTCGTGATCGGCAAGACGAACACCCCGGAGTTCGGTGCCGGGTCGCACACCTTCAACCGAGTCTTCGGGCCGACGCGCAATCCCTACGATCTCCGCCGAAGCGCCGGTGGGAGCAGCGGTGGCGCCGCAGCAGCGGTCGCCTGCGGGATGCTTCCTCTGGCCGACGGCAGCGACCTCGGTGGCAGCCTCCGCAATCCGGCGTCATTCTGCAATGTCGTGGGTGTGCGGCCCTCGCCCGGCCTCGTGCCCGTGACAGATGCCGCAGACCTCTGGGACCCCATGTCTGTCCACGGACCGATCGCGCGGAGCGTGGACGACGCTGCCTTTCTCCTGAGCGCGATGGCGGGCACGGATCGTCCTGCGCCGCTCACGTTTCGGGCCGGCCACCCCTTCGATCGGCCGCGTCGCCCGGCCGGCCCGGTGAGGGTCGCCTGGAGCGGCACGCTCGGAGGCCTGCCGGTCGAGCCCGCCGCAGCCGAGGTGCTCGAGGCGAGGAGGACCGACCTTCAGGCGATCGGCTGGCAGGTAGACGAGGTGGAACTGGATCTTGCCGGGGCGGACGAGGCCTTCGAGGTGCTGCGGGCACTCGCGTACGTCTCCGACCTCGGAGACCTCTACGAGACCAGCCGCCACCTCATGAAAGACACCGTCGTCTGGAACATCGAGCAGGGCCTCGCCCTCGGGCCGGAGCGGATCGCTCGCGCTCTCCGGTTCCGCAGCGACATCTTCCGCTCAGTGGCCGGACTCCTGGCAGATCACGACGTCCTGGCCGCTCCGGCCGCACAGGTGTTGCCGTTCCCCGTCGAGGTCGAATGGCCCCGGGAGGTGGCCGGCCGGAGGATGACTCACTACATCGAGTGGATGCGAGCTTGCAGCCGCGTGACCGTCAGCTCGCATCCGGCGCTGTCGGTACCGGCGGGTTTCGCCCAAGACGGCCTTCCGGTCGGTCTCCAGCTCGTCGGAGGCTTCCGGCGGGATGCCGACCTGCTCGGCCTCGCCTCCGTGTTCGAGGAGGCGACGGGTTACGGCCGGGTGCGACCGCCTGCTCCGGCCGATGCCGACGCGGTGCAGCCGGCGCCCGAGCCAGCCTCTTGAACGCTCTGCGGGCTGGCGGCCATGGTCGGCGGTGGAAGCGGGGAGGGGGTCAGCCGGGGGTTCGGTGACTCCTCGTCCGGCGCAGCAGGCGGCCCGACAGGGCGCCGGTTGGCTCGGCCGACGAGAGGGTCTCCTCGCCGCCGACGATCGTTGCCCGAAAGCCGCTCGCGCCCTGCCGGATGCGGGGAGCCCCCGACGGCAGGTCCGTCGCTTCGGTTCTCCCCGTATCGGTGGCGAGCTCGAAGACGGCCCCTCTGGCCAGCCGGACGAGAGCGGTGAGCTCCTCCCACGAGCTGCTCCGCGAGGCCACCGGCCGACCGTCGGGCGTCTCGTGGTGGTCGCTCAGAGAGGTGGTGAAACCGGCCGCTCCGGCGTCGAGCGCCTCTTCGAGCATGGCGCTCATGGCAGCGAGATCGTCCTCGCAAGCGACCCCGCCGGAGAGCGGAATGACCGACCTGGGCGGCGTAGTTGATCGCCTTGGGGGCGCGTTCGACGGCGTCGAGGAACTCGGGGAACGTCTCCCAGCTCCAGTCGACACCGGCCGCCATGGCGGCTGCCGGGATGTCCTCGGCCCGTTCCAGGTTGTCGAGTACCAGCTTCTCGGAGCCGGCGGGCGAGGGGGCGAGGCTGAAGCCGCAGTTGCCCATGACGACCGTCGTGACGCCGTGGAAGCAGATGCTGGTGCCGAGGCGGCCCAGAACAGCTGGGCGTCCATGTGGGTGTGCCCGTCGATGAAGCCGGGCGTGACGACGAGCCCCTCGGCGTCGATCTCCCGCCGGCCGTGCTCGCCGAGGCGGCCGATCTCCACGATCCGGTCGCCTGCGATCGCGACGTCGGCCCGAAAGCCTGGGCGCCCTGACCCGTCCACCACCGTGCCGTTGCGGATGACGAGGTCGAAAGCCATGCCGCAGATTCTTGCTCATGACGTAAGGCGAACGGCCATGGGCGCGCCACTCGTCCCGACCCGGCGCGCGGTCGAGCTCGGCGCGCAACTCCGGCCAGAGGTCGTCTTCGGGCTGTGCGCGAAGCTCGGAGGCAGATCAGGAGAACCGGTCTATTCCGGCTGTCCTGGCATCCAGCTCGGCGAGCCGCCTGCCGATGGCCTGGATGCATCCCGCGACCGGGCTCTTCTCGTCGTCCGCGTGCGGTAGGTGCTCAGCCCACTCGCCGCCGCAGAGCGAGCACATCAACATCCCGTCGACCGTCACGACGGTGCCCTCCGCTTCTTGCATCTCTCCTCCTCACGAAGCGATGTTGTCGCCGCCCCTACGGCTCAGGATCGGGCTTCAGCAGCTTCAGACACCCTGCCGAGAGCGTGCAGGCCTTCGTCGACCGTGAGCAACGGTGTCGTCTTGAAAGCTCGCACGTTGCCGTGCGTGCTCACGGCCATGGACCAGGCAGCAGCTGAACGATTGTCCGGGAAGTCGACGACACCGACAAGGTCGTAGTCGCCAAAGCAGAAGAACAAGCTCTCGATGGTTCCTCCGAGCGCTTCAGCCGATGGGGTGACCCGCTTCACGACATCGCCGGGGCTCCTGCTCATCTCGGCCCATGCCTCGGCGGTGAAGCCAACTTGAACGAGAAACTTCGGCATTGCTCCGCTCCTCCGGTTGTCGACGTGTCACCAAGCGGACTTCTCCAGCCCGCGCTCAGCGGACCATGTGAGCCTCTGCCGGCACCGCGCTCGCTTGTAGGGCCGAAAGTCCTGTGGTACGCAGCGGCTGAACGCGCGACGACACGAGAGCTCGACCGCCGACAGCTCCCGACCGACGAGCTGGGATGAACGGCTGCTGGGCGGGATCGTTCGGAGCGTTCGTGAGGCCGAGAAAGAAGGCGAGCAAACCCACCTCGAAGATGGTGACCACGTGGGCTGCTACGAGAACCCCCAAGGTGAGCGCCTGGAGGGTCAGGGCGATCTGGGTGACCACAAGGAGCTGGCGTTTCGCCAGCCGGTCGGCGACCACGCCGCCTACGAGGGCGAGAACCAGAAGGGGGAGCGTCTGCAGCATCGTGATCGTGCCGAGGGCGACCGATGAGTGGGTGAGGTCGAGCACCAGCCATGCCTGGGCCACGGACTGTGACCAGGTGCCGATGTTCGACAGGAGCTGGCCGCTCCAGTACCAGGAGAAGGCCGGCACTCGAAAGGCGGCCAGCATGTCCCGCCGCTCGGCGCCAACTCGTGCCCGCCGCACGCCCGGCGAGGGCGTCGCCCGATCGGTGCTCGGGGTCGGCTCGTGAGACCGCGACGGCTCGGCATCATCAGTGCTGCGTCTAGCCATGCGACGCCGGATCGCCGGGCTCAGGAGGGCCACCTCGGCAGAAGGCGAGGTGGACCCGGGCATCACCGGCCGGGTCGGTGAGCACCAGGACCCTGTCGCCGACAGCGAGCCGGAGGCCCTCGTCCACAGGTATCGGCTGCCCCCGGCGGACGACCGCGGCAACGAGGTCGTGATCGGAGAGGCCGAGTTGGCGCGGCATTCGGCCCGCGGCAGCCGAGCCGGCAGCGACGCTCACGTCGAGCAGTACGAGGCCGACGGCGCCGAGCTCGGCCAACCGGACGGTCCGAGCCGGGCCGGTTGCCTCCTCGATCAGGGTGACGAGCGCCGAGGCCTGCGAGATTGCGGCGTCGACTCCCCACGACTCGTCGAACAGCCAACGATTGACGTCATGGTTGACCCGGGCGACCACGCGTGGGACCTCGAGGTGGCGCTTTGCGAGCACGGAGATCACCAGATTCTCCTCGTCGGATCCGGTGCAGGCCACGAGTACGTCGGCACGCAACGCCCCGGCAGCCTCGAGAGCCGAGGCCACGCAGGCATTGCCGGTGACGACCTCGAGGCCGTGTGCCGAGAGGGAAGCTGCTCGACCAGCGTCGATCTCTACGACTACGACCTCGTTTCCAGCGGTGCGGAGCGCGTCTGCAAGCTGCGATCCGGCCCCACCTCCTCCTGCCACGACGACACGCATCAGCCCAACCTCCCGGCGAGAAAGCTCCGGAGCCGTCCCAGCGCGGCCGAGGCGACGACGAAGCTGACGAGATCTCCCTCCTTCAAAGTGGCGCCGCTCCCCGGAATCGACGAGTGCCCGGCCCGGGTGAGCTCGATGACCTGGATCTCGCCGGGGACGTTGAGCTCGGCGACCCGCCGCCCGGCCAGGTAGGAGGGAACCGGCGACCGCACGAGGAGCGACTCCCCGTTTCCGAATGTCTGTTCTGGCTCGAGTCGGCTGTGGCGGAGCATTCGGTGAACCCGGTCAACGGTCATCCGCACGGAGGTCACCATGGGCAGGCCGAGCTCCGCGCAGATAGGCGCCCGCTCGGCGTCGTGCAGACGCCCAACGACCCGCGGGACCTGGTAGCTGTCGCGGGCAATGCGAGCGGTGACGATGTTGAGGCTGTCGTTCGAGCTCAGTGCCGCGAAGGCCTCGGCCTCCTCGATTCCGGCGGATTCGAGCACCTCACGACGAAGACCGTCGCCGAGGACGAAGCTGCCGTCGAAGCTTCCCGGCAGGCGCGCCTTGGCCCGGTCGTCGATGTCAACCACCGCCACGTCCTCGCCTTCGGCTGCGAAGCGAGCCGCCAGGACCGCCCCCGACCGCCCGCACCCGAGGATCACGATCTTCATCACCCCTCCTTCTCGATCGCCCGGCTCCCCGCGGTGCCGTCGGCGGGTGCCGAGGCGGAACGGCGATGCCACGCCTTTCGCGTCTCGTCTGCCACGATGAGCAGGAGGCCGAAACCCGCGAGGACGAGCCAGTCCGACACCCGCAGGGCGGCAGTATGAAAGACCCCCTGGAGGGCGGGGACGTAGCTGACGGCGGCCATGAAGCCGAGGCCGACGAACCCTGCTGCCACGAGCGGGGGGTTGGACAAGAGCCCCACCTTGAACACGCTCTCCCGGTCGGTGCGAACCGCAAAGCTGTTGAAGAACTGGCTCACGACGATGCCGGCCTGGCTCATGGTGAGCGCCTCGCGATACGTCGGGTTGGACGAGGTGAAGGCGGAGAACGCCAGGTGGGCGGAGTGGATCCGCCAGAAGAAGGCGAACACCACGCCGGCGGACTGGATGGTTCCAAGAAAGAGGAAGCGCCGCACCACCGACCAGGAGAAGAGGTGCTCGGAGGGGGGCCGGGGAGGGCGGGACATCGTCCCAGGCTCCGGGCGCTCGGCGCCGAGGGCCAGAGCCGGCATGACGTCCGAGCCGAGGTCGATCGCCAATACCTGGAGGGCCGACAGCGGCACCAAGGGGAAACCCACGAAGGTGGCGGCGAGGATCGGGGCGAGCTCGGCCAGGTTGTGGCTGAAGAGGTAGGCGAGGAAGCGGCGGATGTTCTGGTAGACGGCGCGCCCGAGCTCGACCGCCTCGGCAATCGAGGCGAACGAGTCATCGAGGAGCACCATCACCGAGGCGGCGCGGGCGACGTCGGTGCCTCCTCGACCCATCGCCACCCCCACGCTCGCCCGCTTCAGGGCAGGGGCGTCGTTGGCCCCGTCGCCGGTCACCGCCACCACCTCTCCGAGGCTCTCGAGGGTGGCTACCACCCGAAGCTTGTGCTCGGGCCGCACCCTGGCGAAGATGACCTGGTCCTCGCCACGCAGCGCCTTTGTCAGCTCGTCGTCACCCATCTGGTCGAGATCGACTCCACTCACGACGCGTGCCGCGCCCTCGCCGAGGATGCCGACGCGCCTGGCGATGGCCTCGGCTGTGAGGCCGTAGTCGCCGGTGACCATGAAGATCTTGATGCCAGCCGAATGGCACGCCTCGACAGCCGCCGAGACCTCCGGGCGTGGGGGGTCTGCCATGGCTACCAGGCCGACAAAGGTGAGATCCCGCTCGACCTCGTCCTGGTGAACGTGCGCAGAAGCGACGGATCTCTGCGCGACGGCCAGCACCCGCAAGCCCTGGGCGGCCAAGGCATTGTTCGCGCTTTCGATTTGCCGGTGGAGCCCGGCGTCGGCCGGTACCACGCGGCCGCCCCAAAGGGCGCTGCCGCAGCGCGCGAGCACCGCCTCCGGCGAGCCCTTGACGTATGCCTCGTAGCCGTCGCCCACC
>JAJYVX010000141.1 GCA_021791795.1 Actinomycetes bacterium
CGATTCTCCGACTGGAGATGGCGCACGAGCCGGCCGCAAACGCGTTCACCTCGGAGGCACTCGCACTCGGATAGCGAGTGCATCTGGCGTCGGCCCCCTGCTGCGCCCCCGGCGGGTCGGCCGGGTAGCTGGGTGGCTGGGTGGCTGGGTGGGCCCGGTGGGGATCGAACCCACGACCAAGGGATTATGAGTCCCCTGCTCTGACCACTGAGCTACGGGCCCGTCGGACGAGCCTACGAGATGGCAGGTGTGCACGGGCCGCTGGGCCGGCTCCCCCGGATCAGCTCGCCGCGGCCCGATCGCCCGGATCGGCAGACGCAGTAGCGGAGAGCGGAAGTGCCCCGCGAACGGACCCCTCGACCTGGGCCTAGGGGGGTCCGTTCGCGGGGCACTTAGCACCGGCGCCCCGATAGCGCGAGCCAGACACGGCCAGCCGGCTCCGGCCGAGCGCCGGAGCGCCGATCACGGCCTGACGGCCGGCCGGCCGATGAGCTATACCTAGGGCCCGAAGAGACCTGGACAGCCGGTCAGCCGGCCGACGGAGGAGGCGCCATGGAGCTGTCACTCACTGTCAACGGCAAGGCACGCACCGACGATGTTGAGCCGCGGCTCCTCCTCGTCCACTACCTGCGGGACGTCGCCCGGCTCACGGGCACCAACATCGGTTGCGACACGAGCTCGTGCGGAGCCTGCACCGTCCACATGGACGGAGAGGCGGTGAAGTCCTGCACCGTGCTCGCCGTCCAGGCCGACGGTCACGAGATCACGACGATCGAGGGCCTCGCCTCCGACGGGACGATGCACCCGATGCAGGAGGCCTTCAGGCAGAACCACGCCCTCCAATGCGGGTACTGCACTCCCGGCATGGTCATGGCGGCGACGTCCTTCCTGAAGGAGAACCCGCACCCGACCGAAGCCGAGGTCCGGGAGGGGCTCGAAGGCAACCTCTGTCGTTGCACCGGCTACCACAACATCGTGAAGGCGATCCTCGCGGCGGCGCAGTCGTGACGACCACCGAGGCCCCCCCGGAGGAGCGGGTCTTCGGACAGCGGCTCCTCCGCAAGGAAGACCCGGAGCTCCTCACAGGAGAGGCACGTTTCGTCGCCGACGTCGACGTCCATGGCGCCCTTTACATCGCACTCGTGCGCAGCACACTCGCCCACGCCCGGATCGTCTCGATAGACGTCGGCCCGGCGCTCGAGGTACCGGGTGTCACGGCCGTGTTCACAGGCGCCGATCTCGAACAAGAGTGGGCCGGCCCGCTTCCCTGCGCATGGCCGGTCACCGAGGACATGAAGGCTCCGACGCACCTGCCGCTCGCCGTCGGCAAGGTCTGCTACACGGGCGACGCCGTCGCAGTCGTGGTGGCCGAGTCCGAGTACCAGGCCCGCGACGGGGCTGAGGCCGTCGTGGTCGAGTACGAGCCTCTGCCGCCCGTCGTCGACCTCGGGGACGCCGTGAGCGACCGGGTGGTGATCCACGAGGATCTCGGGACGAACAAGTCCTACACCTGGGAGCTGTCGCCTGACGCGGAGGCCGTCGACAGGGCGTTCGCCGAGGCGACACATCGAGTGCACGGCCACTACATCCAGCAACGCCTCATCCCGGCGGCGATGGAGCCTCGCGGTGTCGTCGTCATCCCGCAGCCTTTCGGCGGCGAGTACACGGTGATCTCGGCCACCCAGATCCCCCACATCCTGAAAGTGATGCTCGCCCTCACCTCCGGCATCTCCGAGACGAGCATCCGAGTCATCGCACCGGCGGTAGGGGGTGGATTCGGGTCGAAGCTCGACGTGTATGCCGAAGAGCTCCTCTCCCTCGTCCTCGCCCGCCGGCTGAAGCGGCCCATCCGGTGGATCGAGACACGCTCGGAAGGCACGCAGGCCACGATCCAGGGCCGCGGCCAGATCCAGGACATAGAGCTCGCCGCCGATGCGGACGGGCGCATCACGGCCATACGGGTGAAGCTCCTCGCCGACATGGGTGCCTACCTCCAGCTGGTGACTCCGGGGGTACCGCTGCTCGGGGCCTTCCTCTATGCGGGCGTCTACGACGTCCCGGCGTACTCCTTCTCCTGCACGTCGGTCTTCACCAACCTGACGCCGACCGACGCCTACCGCGGGGCAGGCCGGCCGGAGGCGACGTATGCCATCGAGCGGGCGATCGACCAGCTCGCCCTCGAGGTCGGCGTGGACCCGGCGGAGATCCGCCGTCGCAACTACATAAAGCCCGACCAGTTCCCCTACAACTCGGTGGCCGGCCTCGTCTACGACAGCGGCAATTACGTCGGATCGTTGGAGAAAGCGCTCGATCTGTCTGGCTACGGCGAGCTCCGCAAGGAGCAGGAGCGCAGGCGAGAGCAGAACGACCCGGTCCAGCTCGGCATAGGGCTGTCCACCTACATGGAGATGTGCGGCCTCGCCCCCTCGAGGGTGCTCGCTTCGCTCCGGTACGTGGCAGGCGGGTGGGAGGCCGCGACGGTGCGCCTGCTCCCGACGGGCAAGGTGCAGGTCGTCACCGGCACGAGCCCGCACGGGCAGGGCCACGAGACGTCCTGGTCCCAGATAGCCGCCGACAGGCTCGGCGTGAGCCCGGACGACGTCGAGGTGCTGCACGGAGACACGGCCGTCTCGCCCTACGGGCTCGACAGCTACGGCTCGCGCTCGCTCGCGGTGGGAGGGGTGGCCGTCGCCATCGCCACCGACAGGGTGATCGAAAAGGCGAGGCAGATAGCTGCCCACCAGCTCGAGGCGGCCGAGGAGGATCTCGAGTTCACCGCTGGGACCTTCCGCGTGAAGGGATCGCCGGAGAAGTCGATGCCGCTCGGCGCCGTGGCGTTCGAGGCGTTCACGGCGCACAACCTGCCGGACGGCATGGAACCGAACCTCGAGGCATCGTCCCACTTCGACCCACCGAACTTCACGTTCCCGTTCGGGACGCACGTGTGCGTGGTCGAGATCGACACCGAGACCGGGGGCGTGCGCCTTCGCGGCTACACGGCCGTCGACGACTGCGGCAACCAGGTCAACCCTCTCATCGTCGAGGGCCAGGTGCACGGCGGTGTGGTCCAAGGCGTCGCCCAGGCGCTCTTCGAGGAGGCGAGCTACGACAGCCAGGGGAACCTGCTCACGAGCACGCTCGTCGACTACCTCGTGCCGGCGGCCTCCGAGTTCCCGAGCCTCACGACCGGGACCACGGTCACGCCGAGCCCGACGAACCTTCTCGGCGTGAAGGGCGTCGGCGAGGCAGGCACGATCGGGGCGGCGCCGGCCGTCATCAACGCTGTCTGCGACGCTCTTTCCCCCTACGGAATCCACGACATCGACATGCCTGCCACGCCCGAGAGGGTGTGGACGGCCATCCAGGAGGCTGCACGATGATCCCGGCGAAGTTCGACTACGCACGAGCCTCTTCGGTCGAGGAGGCGGTGAGGCTCCTCTCGTCGGAGGAGGACTCGAAGGCGCTCGCAGGCGGGCACTCGCTCCTTCCTCTCATGAGACTCCGGATCGCCGCACCGACGCTGCTCGTCGACATCGGTCGGATCAAGGGGCTCTCCGGGGTGCGCGACAAGGGCGATGCCGTCGGGATAGGTGCCCTCACCCGTCACGCCGACGTGGCGAGCGACGCGACCGTCGGAAGGGAGGCACCGCTGCTCGCGAAGGTCGCCTCCCAGATCGGCGATCCGCAGGTGCGCCACCGTGGCACGTTCGGAGGCTCCATCGCCCACGGCGACCCGGCGTCGGACCTGCCCGCGGCTTGCCTGGCTCTCGGTGCGAGCTTCGTCGCGGTGGGACCCGAAGGTGAGCGGGTGATCCCGGCGGACGACTTCTTCCAGGGCTTCCTCACGACCTCGCTCGAGGCGAACGAGGTGCTCACCGAGATACTCGTGCCGAAGGCGGCGGGAGCGAGGTGGTCGTTCCAGAAGTTCAACCGCCGTGCGCAGGACTGGGCGATCGTCGGCTGTGCCGTCGTGCAGAACGGCTTGACACGGATCGGTCTCGTGAACATGGAGGCGGCGCCCGTGAGGGCGAAAGGGGCCGAGGAAGCCTTGGCCGACGGGGCATCGGCCGGAGAGGCCGCCGGCCACGCCTCGGACGGGCTCGAGCCGCCGAGCGACCTCAACGCCTCGAGCGAGTTCCGTCGCCACCTCGCGTCGGTCCTCGTGCGGCGGGGGCTGGAGGAGGCCGGCAAGTCCTAACCTTGCTCTCGTGCAAGAAGAGGTGCCGGTAACCGCTCCCGGGTCCGTCGAAGAGGTAGCCAAGGCTCTCTCGGAGAACGGCTACCTGGCCGACGAGGGACTCACGACGGCGATCTTCCTCGCGCTCGCGCTGAAGAGGCCGCTCTTCCTCGAGGGCGACGCCGGCGTCGGCAAGACCGAGGTTGCCAAGGTGCTCTCGAGCTGGACGGGTGGTGAGTTGCTCCGCCTGCAGTGCTACGAGGGGATCAACCTCGCGCAGGCTGCCTACGAGTGGGACTACGCCCGCCAGCTGCTTCACCTGCGAGCCGTCGAGGCGAGCGGGGAGTCGGCACGCGAGGCCGAGGACGAGATCTACGACGAGCGCTTCCTCGTGCGCCGCCCTCTCCTGCGTGCGCTCGAGCCGACGCTCGGCTCCCCGCCGGTGCTGCTCGTCGACGAGATCGACCGGGCAGACGACGAGTTCGAGGCGTTCCTGCTCGAGATCCTCTCCGAGTACGCCGTCACCGTGCCCGAGCTCGGGACCATCCGGGCCGAGGTGCCGCCTGTCGTGGTACTCACGTCGAACCGCACACGTGACGTGCACGACGCGCTGAAGAGGCGCTGCCTCTACCACTGGGTGGAGCATCCGGCCTTCGAGCGAGAGGTCGAGATCGTGAGGCTCCGGGCACCGCAGGCAGGCGAGCGCCTGGCGCGGCAGATCGCCGCGGCGGCCGGCGCTCTTCGCGAGCTCGGGCTGTACAAGCCACCGGGCGTAGCCGAGTCCATCGACTGGGCGGCCGCCGTCGCGGCACTGGGGCACAGGTCGCTCGACGAGCACACGGTCGACGTGACCCTTGGAGCAGTCCTCAAGTACCAGGAGGACCAGACGCGCGTCCGCTCCGCCGGCCTGAGCGACATCCTCCGGGCAGCCGTTCTGCGAAGTGGAGCCTGAAGCCACGAACACCGGGCCATCGACAGCCGGCGGGATCACGCCTGCCGAGCCGATCGAGGGCAACTTCGGCACGGCGCCGGCGCGCCTTGTCGTGGCGTTCGTCTCGCTCCTCAGGCGGGCGGGCGTCGACGTGCCGCTCGGCTCGACGATCGCGTTCAGCGAAGCGCTCGGTGCCCTCGGGCTCGACCAGCGGGACCACGTCTACTGGGCCGCGCGGGCGACGCTCGTCAGGCGACCGGAGGAGGTCGCGGTCTTCGACCGGGTGTTCGCCGAGTTCTTCGACAACCAGCCGGCCGTCCAGCTCAACCGGATGGTGGAGCACGTCACACTGGAGGTCGACTCGCTCGAGGACGAGGAGGGCGCGGAGGGTGAGCAGGCGCCGGACGACGAGGACGGGTCGCGTCGGACGCTCCGCTACAGTAGGGAGGAGATCCTCCGCCAGCAGGACTTCTCCACCTACACCGAAGCTGAGTGGGCCGAGGCCCGCCGTCTCATGACGGAGCTCAAGACCAGGCTCGAGCGCCGGCGGTCACGGCGGCTGCGGCCGGTAGCCGGCGCAGGTGAGATGCTCGACCTGTCCCGCACGGTTCGCGCGGCGCTGGCCTCCGACGGAGAGGCGGTGCGCCGGGCCTGGCGCACGAACGCCCTGCGCCCGAGGCGCGTCGTCTTCCTCATCGACATCTCCGGCTCGATGCAGGCTTACGCCCGCGCCTTCCTGCGGCTGGCGCACGTGCTCGTCGTCTCCCAGCCGCTCGGCGGCGCGGAAGCCTTCGTGCTCGGCACGCGGATGACCCGCCTCACCCGACCGCTCTCCTCCCGCGATCCCGACGTTGCGATGGCAGAGGCGGCGGCTGCCGTGCAGGACTGGTACGGGGGCACGCGCCTCGGCGACGGGCTGCAGTCGTTCAACGATCGCTGGGGTGTGCGCGGCATGGCGCGGGGCGCCACCGTCGTCGTCTTCTCGGATGGCTGGGACCGGGGCGAGCCCGAGACCCTTGCGCGCGAGATGGCACGGCTGAAGCGCGTTGCCCACCGCATCGCCTGGGTCAACCCACTGCGGTCGAGTCCCGGCTACGAGCCGCTCGCCCGCGGGATGGCGGCAGCTCTGCCGTTCGTGGACGACTTCGTCGACGGGAACTCGCTCGTCGCTCTCGAAGTGCTGCTCGATGTGTTGTGCGCCGACGTCAGGCGACGGCCTGCGACGTCGCGAGCGCCGATCCCACCTGGTCGGCCAGTGCGAGAGCCGCAACCCGCTGCTCGATGGTGAGAGGGTGGGCGGGAGGCAGCTGCACGACGAAGACGCCGTAGGGACGGTTGGCATGAAGGGCGACGATCTCGAGCTCGCCGGAGGGAAGTCCGCGGGCAGAATCCTGCAGGTTCGTGCCGAGCTGCACCTCCCCGGTACGGGCGAGCCGGAGTCGTCGCTCGCGGAGCGGTACCGCTTCGAAACGGCACCCGTCCACTCCCAACACCTCCTCCAAACTGGAGGTTGCCGTTGTGATCACGAGGTCGGTGCTCGCGCCGGTGGCCACCAGTTCGGAGACGTCGCGTATGCAAGCGAGGAGGTTTCCCTCTCTCTGCGCCACCGCGTGGTGCTGACGCCCGCGCACAGCGATCTCCGTCACGGCGATCCCGACGAGCACGAGCGCGATGGTCGTCTCGACGTCCCTCACCGAAGAGATGGAGAGACGGTCGTAGGGCTTGGTGACGAAGAAGTCGAACGAGGCGCCCGCCGAGAGCGCGGCCAGCACGCCGGCGAGCCGATTGCCGAACATGGCGACCGCCGCCACCACACCGGTGAGGATCAGGGCTGCAGCAGGATCGGCGAAGTCGCCGCGGAACGGCGAGAGCGCGAAGGCGACGAGAGGCGGTGCAAGCACACCTGCTGTCAGCGCGACGACCACGCGCGGACGTGCCGTCATGTCCTCATCCTCCCTCTCCTCCCCGTACCGGACAAGATGCTCGCGCCACGCAGCTGCGAAGGCTCAGGCGCCTCTGCGCAGCCAGGGAGGGTGTCGCAGAGGTGGCACCTTCGCGAGGCGCGTCAACCTCGAAGGCTTTTCGCGCTCGGGGGACCGGTCATGGACGGAAGAACGGGACATGGGCCGCACAGCGGTGAAGGGGAAGTGCGGACCCCGGCCGTTGGCGGTGCTCGAGTCGAAGCTCGCCGCTCGGGTGCTATGCCGCTCGCGGCTCATGCCCCGGTGAGAGGACAGATCCCTGGTCACACCTCTGAGACCTCCTCCCAGATCCTTTCTCCAGGATCCACCACCATTATACGTCCCGGGGGTTCAATTGGCAGCTCCCGCGTCAAGACATTTTCCAGAGCAACATGCGGGCAAGGCTCGTTACGCTCGCGACGCATGAGCGTCGAGGTGCGAGCAGGCGAGTCGAGCCGTGAGCGGCCTCTCCCGCGTGAGCTCAACGGCTCCGACCGGCCGCGAGCAAGGACGGGCAGGCGACAGGTGGCCGAGGTGGTGGCTCCGGGCCAGATCGGCCGCCCCCGCTGCCGTCCCCATGGAGATCACGATGCCCAGGATGGACAGCACCCAGAACGGCACGACCTCGCGCCAGACGTCCGAGCGACCGGACTTCCCCCAGGTCCAGGTGCGGTTCAGCCAGTAGGACGGGACGGTGGCCACCACGTTGGCGAAGACCGTGCTCGGCACCGCACCCCACAGGCGCAGCACGCCGTACACCAGGGTGAGGACGACGAAGGAGACGACGGTCGTGATGACCGACCCCATGAAGTAGCGGTAGAGCTTGATGCCGAGCGGGCTGCGAAGGAATGCCCGGCATCGAGCGACAGCAGTGCGCATGCGGCTCTCCCCGTAACGCATTCGCAACACAATACGCCCCAACCCGACCCTTGTGCAGTCGCGCCCCTGAACAGGGGGAACGACCCGCACCGGGGCGGTGCGGCCCGGGCGG
>JAJYVX010000142.1 GCA_021791795.1 Actinomycetes bacterium
GAAGTACGCGAACAACAACACGACCGTCACGGTCACGATGAAGCAGGGCTACAAGTGGTCCGACGGCACGCCGGTGACGGCGAGCGACGTGCAGTTCTACTTCCAGCTCGAGGCGGCAGGAGCCAAGCTCGGCAAGTACGCGCCTTACGTCTCAGGGGAGCTACCGAACGACGTCTCGAGCGTCACCTACAGCGGGCAGTACTCCTTCACCATGCACCTGAAGCGCTCCTACAACCCGGTCTGGTTCACAGGAAACCAGCTCACATGGCTCTACGCGCTGCCTCGCCAGAAGTGGGACAAGACGTGTGCGACGTGCGCGGTCGGCAACAGCGCCGCCACGATGGCGGGAGCCGAGAAGGTGTACAACTTCCTCTACAGCCAGTCGTCGCAGCTCTCGACCTACGCCACCAACCCGCTCTGGCAGACGGTCGACGGCCCATGGGTCATCTCGTCGTTCGACCCGACCACCTACCGGACCGTGCTCAACGCCAACAAGAAGTACACGGGTCCGGACAAGCCGTACCTCAACTCGCTTACGATCTACTCGTTCAGCTCCGACGCAGCAGAGCTCGACGCCATCCGTGCCGGAACGCTGACGTTCGGATGGCTCCCGTTCTCCGACGTCGCCGCGCTCAAGACCTACGAGCAGATGGGCTACACGTTCAAGCCCTGGTACGCCTTCTACAACGAGGCCGTGGAGTTCGGCTACACGAACAAGCAGTGGGGGCCCCTCGTCCGCCAGCTCTACATCCGCCAGGCCCTGCAGCACCTCGTCGACGAGCCGCTCTACATTAACACCGTGCTCCACGGCTACGCCCAGCAGGACTACGGCATCGCACCGGACGTGAACAGCGTCTACACCGCTCCCGGGCTGCGGAAGAACCCTTACCCGTACTCGGTCGCGGCGGCCAAGCAGCTGCTCACGTCGCACGGTTGGGTCTCGGGCGCGAACGGCATCGACATATGCCAGAATCCCGGCACGGGTAGCAACCAGTGCGGCGCGGGTATCACCAAGAACGAGCCGCTGAGCATCATGTTCATGTACTCGACGGGGACGCCGTCCTGGCTGGCCCAGGTCGAGGCGTTCGCCACCGCGGCGAAGTCGGCAGGCGTGAGCATCTCGCTCGACGGCCAGACGACCACGACGATGTACTCCATCGCCGGCACGTGCCCGCCCGGCCCTTGCAACTGGGGCCTTGCCGGTTACGCCGGTTTCATGTGGGACTTCGGACAGAACACCGTCGTGCCGTCCGGCGGGGAGGAGTTCGGCCCGGGCAACTACTGGGGCGGCGGCTACTCTTCGTCGACCGCCAACTCGCTCATCCAGGCGGCCCACACCCAGCCCGGCACGCAGGCGCTCTACGCGGCGGAGGACTACCTCACCCAGCAGGTGGCCTCTCTCTGGTTCCCGCTGCCCGCCCAGTTCCTCCTCCTCGTGAGCAACAAGCTCAAGGGATGGTCGCCTCTCAACCCCTACCTCTTCCCGATGCCGTCACGGTGGTACTTCGTCAAGTGACGACCGTGACCTCAGGGGGATGAGGATTTCGATCAGGTAGTCGACGTGATCGGGTACGTCTTCCGGCGCCTCGGCCAGTCCGTCATCGTGACGGTGCTCGTGTCGATCATCGTCTTCCTCCTCCTGCACTCGCTCCCGGGTGGGCTCGTGCGGGCGCAGCTCGGACCGAAGGTCTCGGCGCTCGCCGTGCACAACCTGGCGGTGCAGGAGGGGCTGACGAAGCCGCTTCCTGTCCAGTACCTGATCTGGGCATGGCATGCGCTGCAGGGAAACCTCGGCTTCTCATACAAGATGAACCAGTCGGTGGGCTCGCTTCTCGCCGAGTACCTGCCGAGGACGATGCTGCTCGTGGGCGCGGCCATGTTGTTGGCGGTCGCATTGGCCGTGCCCATCGGGCTCTGGCAGGGGCAGCGCCGCAACAGAGCCTCCGACCACGTTCTCACCGGCACGATGATGGCGCTCTACTCGATGCCGAGCTTCTTCCTCGGAGTCATCCTCATCGTGCTGCTCAACCTCGAGATCCACGCGTTCCCCTCGACGGCGCAGAACTACGGCCAGAGTTTCGCCGTCGACTTCGCCGACCTCGTCCTCCCTGTGCTTACGCTCTGCCTCGGGAACGTCACCTACTTCAGCCGCTACATGCGCTCGGCGACGATCGACAACCTGCTAGAGGACTATGTGCGGACCGCTTACGCGAAGGGCGCTTCGTCGCGCCGGATCCTGTTCCGCCATGTGCTCCGGAACTCCATCACGAGCACGGTGACGATGCTCGGGCTGACGCTGCCCTACGTGATCTCCGGCTCGCTCGTCATCGAGGCGCTCTTCGACTTCCCCGGCATCGGCCTCCTCTTCTGGAACGCCGCCCAGACGCGTGACTACCCGATCCTCCTCGGTGTGATCCTTGTGGTGACCGTGGCGACTATCGCGGGCAACTTCCTTGCTGACATCGCCTACGCGGCGATCGACCCACGGGTGCGTTACACGTGAGCGACACGCTTCCTCCGGCAGGGATCGTCGGGGCGGCAGCCGTCCCTCCCGACGGGGAGCTACTTGTGAGAGAAGGGGACCTCGTGGTGTCGGCTGCGGCAGTCGCGGTGTCACCCGGCGTGACCACCGACTCGTTCCAGGTGACCGACGCGGGAACGGTCAGGCGGGCGACCTCACCGTGGCGGGATGCGGTCGCCGTCTTCATCGAGAACAAGCTCGCGGTCGCGAGCCTCGTCGTCCTCGTCCTCCTGGTGGCCTTCTGCTTCATCGGCCCGCTCCTCTATCACACGAACCAGACCGGGTCGAGCCTCCTCGACGCGAGCAAGGCTCCGGGCGGTGCCTTCCCCCTCGGCACGACGCCGAACGGGCGCGACGAGCTGGGCCGGCTGATGGTGGGAGGGCAGAGCACGCTCGAGGTCGGCTTCGCCGTCGCAATTCTCGCCACGGGCTTCGGTCTCGTGTACGGGCTCATCGCCGGTTACTTCGGGGGCATCGTCGATGCCTTCCTCATGAGGATCGTCGACGCCGTGCTGTCCATTCCCTTCCTCTTCTTCGTCGTCCTCCTCGCCTCTCTCACCATCCCGAACCTCTTCCTCATCATCCTCGTCATCACATCGGTGAGCTGGCTGTCCACCGCCCGGCTGGTGCGGGGCGAAGCGCTCTCGCTGCGAACGCGCGACTACGTGCGCGCCGCCGAGGGCTTCGGGGCGAAGAAGCGTTGGGTGCAGTTCCGCCACATCGCACCGAACCTCATGGGCGTCGTGATCGTGAACGGGACGTTGAAGGTGGCCGACGCCGTTCTCATCTTTGCCTCGATCGGCTATCTGGGGTTGAGCGTTCCGCCGCCCGCCACATCGTGGGGCGTCATCCTCTCGGCCGGGATCCAGAACCTGTTCGACGGCTACTGGTGGCAGCTCTGGCCGGCCGGCGCACTCATCGTGATCACCGTTCTCGCCGTGGCGGTGCTCGGTGACGGCATGCGGGACGTCGTGGAGAGGCGTCTGCAGAAGCGCTGAGCAAGTCGATTCGCGGGCTCGGGCGGGAGGGGAGATGGCAGGTGATGGCGGAGGCTCGGTCTGACTCGGACTCCGCGGCCCACCGGTCCGGTCAACCCCGCACCGCTTGTCGCGCCTGCAAGGCTAGCTAGCGGGATTCGGAAGTGCCCCGCGAACGGGCCTCTCGACCTGGGCCAAGGGGGCCTTTTCGCGGGGCACTTCTCTCCCCACCGTCACTCGAGTCATGGCTGAACGTGTGATGCCGGACGACTGTGCCGCCGCCCACCTCGCCGCATCGCCCACCGCGCCGCCGACCCCGGCGCCCACGGCCGGCGACCGCCGGCGACCGCCGGCCACCGGCGGACACCGCCGGCCACCGGCGGAAAGGTTGCGCGGGCAGAAGGGAAGTGCTTAGCTCCTGGCGCCCGCAGGGGCGGAAGGTAATGCGTTCAGTGAGCTGAGGGGGGCGCGAACCCGTGACGAGCAGGGGATTACGGCGGCTTCGGGCCGCATGCCGAGTGAGGGCGGCGGCGACTGCCACGGCGGCAGCAGCCGCGGCCGCCGCCGCCGTGCTCTTGATCTCCGTCGGCGCGAGCGCGCCGACCGCCGCCCGCACCCACGCAGAGCTGCACGGCACGACCGCTCTGCACATCCCGTATCCCTACGTCCCGCTGCTCTCGGCGTCGTTCATCAAGCACGGGGACACGGTGTTCTCGAACGTCGACTACAACGGCGGCCCGGTGGTGCCCCACAGCACCGACTACCTGGTCTTCTGGAGCCCTAAGGGGTTCTCGCGCTACGGCTCGGCCGAGTATGTCTCGGGCCTCGACCAGTACATGAAGGGGCTCGCCCACGACAGCGGTGGGCACAGGAACACGAACTCGGTCGCCGCCCAGTACAACGACGCGACCGGCGCGTATGCGAAGTACAGGATCACCTTCGGCGGCGGCCTCCTGGACACCGACCCCTACCCGACGAGCAAGTGCCCGGTTCACAATCCGGTTACCGAGTGCATGACCGACGCCCAGCTACAGCACGAGATCGAGCACTTCGTCGCGAGCCACCACCTGCGCGGCGGCCTCACCCATGAGTACTTCATCCTCACGCCGCCGCAGGTCGAGATGTGCTTCGGCGGCAGCCAATCGGCCAACCCGCCCTATGGGGGCTGCTCGGCCGGCGAACAACCCACGAGCCTCGACGTCTTCTGCGCCTACCACGAGAACACGGGCATCTCGCCGATGGTCCTCTACTCGATCGACCCCTACGTCACGGGGAACCCTGGATGCGACAGCGGCAACCACCCGAACGGCCCCTCCGACGGAGCGTTGCAAGGTGGGCTCAGCCACGAGCTGAACGAGTCGATCAGCGACCCGCTCCCGAACGACGCCTGGACGAACGGGGCGGGGAGCAACCAGGGCATGGAGATAGGCGACCAGTGCGTGGGCCGGTACGGCACGTCGCAGACTGCCCCCCACGGCGCCCTCTACAACCAGAAGATCGACGGCCACTACTACTGGTACCAGGAGGAGTGGAGCAACGACGGGCACACGTGTCTGCAGTGGCTCAGCCCACCGAAGATCTTCCCGAAGGCGACGTTCACGGTGACGGCAGGGAGCGGGCGGACCATGACCTTCGATGCGACCGGCTCGACGGCACCGGGCGGTGTCGCCGACTACGTCTGGCAGTTCAACGACGCCTTCGGCGCACAGACTATCGAGAAGGGCTCTCCGAAGATCACCCACACTTTCCCGTCCGCCGGGTCGTACTCGGTCGGCCTCACCGTCTACTCGCACACGGGCCTGTCGAGCGGCGCCGGCGGGATCGTGACGACGGGCCGGAGCGGATTCGCGCACGGCTTTGCCTTCTCACCGGCAAAACTCGCCGCCGGTACCAAAGTCAGCTTCACCGCTCTCACGGAGGTGAGCGCCAAGAAGGTCCTCACCTGGTTCTGGGAGTTCGGCGACGGCACGACCGGATCGGGGCCACGCCCCACGCACATCTACAAGAAGGCCGGCACCTACAGGGTCATCCTTGTCATGTTCAGCGGTGTCGGCTCGGCGTTCCCAGGCGCCGGCGCAGGTCCGATAGTGACCCGCTCCGTCACCGTTCGCTGAGCGATCCGGCCGGCCCGAGCCGGGTCCGGCGTCCGGAGCTTGTAGAGCTGGCGACCAGGTACGAAGGACTTGGAGGGCTGGCGACCGACTACGAAGGACTTGGAGGGCTGGCGACCGACTACGGAGAGCCGAAGCGAGCCTGCCCGAAGTGCGACCCCGGCGGGGCAGCCACGAGGGCCGCCCCGCCGGGGTGCTCTGACTGCTGGCCGGCTAGCCGGCCGGGACGGGTGCCCAGAACACTCTCGTGCCCCAGTTGGACAGCGTGTCCCGAGGTTGGGGACCGATGTACTCGGTCGCCATGTAGATGTTCCCGTTGTAGGCCTGCGCCATCGAGTAGTCGCCGTAGCGGCACTGGCCGGTCGAGAAGTGGAAGAACGGGTAACAGGTGAAGTCGTCGAGCGGTGCAACACCGCGCGCTGCGATGTGCACGACGTTGCCTGCTCCAGTGGCGGCGGAGAAATTGACGTACGCGGCAGACGGGTAGAAGTTCGGGCCGGCCACGGCAAATGCCATGAAACCGCTTCCCTTCTTGTTGACCCCGATCACCGGGTACAGCAGGTTCTGCGACGTCTCGACGTATCCCTCGCGGACGACCTTCACGGACAGTTGCCTGGCCGCGACCGTCGGGTGGAGGACGAACCACGCAGCTCCGGAGTTGATCCCCGACTTGTAGCCGAAACCGGTGTCCAGCTCTGCGAACAGGTTTCCGCCGGCGTAGGTGACCTCCTGCACCGCGTTGAAGTCGGTGTCGAGGACCGGAGTGCCCTGGAAGCCTACGGATGTGCCGAGCGGGGTCGGCCCGCTCTTCTGCACGGCGTTCGGCGGGAGCTCGCTGTAGGTCTCGGTGTTCACGGTCGACTCGACCATCGTGAGCTTCGCCCCGCTGTTGAGCCCCTTGGTGTTGAGCAGGGCGAAGACCTCGAGGTTCTTCGCCGTCGCGTTGTTCGGCAGGTTCGCGTTCGACTCCACAAAGTACTCCCTACTCGGAGCAGGAGCGCCCTGGGTCACTGTCGAGGGCGAGAGGTGATACCCGGCGAAGGGGTCCGACGTGAGCGGCACGGTGTACCTCTCGACGACGGGAATCGGGCCACCGTTGGCGGCAGAGATCAGGCCGAGCTTCGGCATCGCGTAGATGACCGAGCCGTTGAAGCCGGGCCCACCCGGGTTGAGCGGGAACTCGTTCGTCTCGATGTAGATCCCGTTGTGGTCGGCGCCGAGCATGTCGTAGTCGCCGAAGCACGGGCACCCGTTCGCGGTGTTGGCCGAGTCGGACGTGTCGATGGAGAACACCGCGTAGTTGCCGAACGGGTTGTTCGTCGTGGACACGTCGATGAACTGCTGGCTGAGGCAGGTCGGTGGCGCCGCTCCGTTCGAGCACTGCCCGTTCGTGATCGTGGCTCCCTTGTTGCCGACCGTGAACATCGTGAGGAACCAGTGGCCTGTGGCCGGGTCCCAGTACGCCCGCGGGTCGGAGAGGAACGTGTTCGAGGGCAGCCCGAAGACCTGGAAGGCAGGGACTGCTCCTAGAAGCGTCTTGCCGTTGGGCGCGTAGATGTTGAGCGTGTCGTTGAGGAATTCGACGAGCACGGTTCCTGCAGGGCTCGGTCCAACAGCGAGACCCTGGTCAGGTGGTGAAACGTCTCCGACGCTGCCTATGTCCGGCGAGTTGGCGCCTCCGTTGATGAGGGCCGTCACTCCGTCGAAGCCGTGCACGCCGGCCACGTTGTTGCCAAACCTCGCAACGTTGACGGCCGTCGGCAGGGCCGCGCGCTGTGCGGCTGTCGCGCTCCCCGGATGCTGCAGGAGCCTGTTGGGCGCTGCGTTGAGGCTCTGCTGGCGTGCCGCGGAGCTGCTGGGCGGAACGTACTTCGCAACCGCGCTCCGCAAGTTCACCGTCCCGACGCGCTGGAGCGGAACCTTGCTGAAGCCGGCCGAGCGGACGACGTGGTAACCGGTCAGCGTGGCGGTCGTCGGAGTGACCGTAGCCGCTCCGAAGATCGGTGCGGCAACGAGCGCCACTCCCGCGCACGTCGACGTGAGCACGCCGGCTGCGACCGCGGAGCGCCGCCTCGAACGGCGCCATGTCATGACTTTCCTGTAGTTCAGTGACAATTCAGCTCTTCCCCAATCATCTGACTCGAGGCATCTTGAATATGCACACAGGTGCGCCTGGCGTGACACGAACTACCGGGTTCACGTAGGTGCCTTCCGAACTCTAGGAGGAACGATGCAGTCTTGACCAGCCTCAAGAGAAATTCTCCCAGTCGTTGCGCCGGCACGGCGGCACCGCGGCACCGCC
>JAJYVX010000143.1 GCA_021791795.1 Actinomycetes bacterium
CGAGCTCGACGATGGCGACTTCTGCGCGTTGCCGGACGAGATCGCCTCGGCTATCCCGGCGCCAGCTCCGACAAGGACGACGGCCGCGGCGATGCCTGCGATGATGCGTCCTCTCCTACGGCGGGGCGGCTCGATGCCGGGAGCGGCTGGCCCTGCCGGGCCGAAACCGCCGTAAGGGCCACCAGCACCCTGTATGGAACCGCCTGGTCCAACAGGGCCGCCCGTTCTGTCCGAGCCATACGCCGGGCCCGCTCCGTAGGGGAAGCTTTGCTGCCCGCCGTACTGACCAGGGCCGCCGTACTGGCCCGGGCCGCTGTATTGGCTTGGACCGCCGTACTGGCTTGGGCCGCCGTACTGGCCGTACTGGTCGTACTGGCCGTGGTATTGGCCTGGCCCCGACTGTCCGTGTGGACCGTACTGACCGGGTTCGCCGTACCTGCCGGAGGCGCCGTAGCCACCTGGCTCGGTGTACTGACCTGGTCGATCGTAGGGTCCGGTGGCGCTCGGAGCCTGCGCCGGCGGCTGCCCTTCCATCGGGGGCTGCTGCCCTGCTTGGGCCGGTGGCGGCCAAGTCGGGAGCGGGGTCCACTGCTGGCTCACCGGAGGCTGTTCGCTGATAGGCGCGACCGGCTCGAGCTCTTCAGTCAGCCCGGGTTGCTCCGGATCGGCCGGCGCCCACGATGGAGGCGGCGGCGAGGACTCGTCGGAGGGCCCTGCGGGGGCCGTGTCGGAGGGCCCTGCGGGGGCCGTGTCGGTGTCGGCTTGTCGGGATGGACGAGTGACGAGCTCGGCTCCGCCAGGAGGAGAGAGCGACTCTTCCGTGCTTTCGATCGGCTCGTTGCGCTCGTTCCGTTCGTCCATGGCAGCACCTCTGGATATCACGTAGGTCACGTCCCGTGCGGAGCCGAACCCGTCAACTCTTACCGGCGGGTGAAGGGGGGCACCTCGCCGGAGTAGTCATCTTGCCCGTCCGTACTTAGCAGTCTCTCCGATCAATCTTGGAACTTCCTGGGAATACTGGGTGCAGGGTCTACGCCCGGGCCGTACCGGCGGGCCGCAGTGGCGTCTCAAACGTTGGTCGGGCACAGCCCTCGAGCGAACCGCCCCGCGAACGGACCCCTCCACCTGGGCTTAAGGGGGTCTGTTCGCGGGGCGGTTACCCATCGGTAATCATTGAGCAGGGGGAATCCGCTCGCAGCACACGCTGGTCGGGGACGATGAGCGTCTCGGGCTGGCGCGTTCAGTCGTAAGTCGCCTCCAACGCCCACCGGCCTCGCTCGATGACGAGCACGTGGGCACTCCCGTCCGCCAGCTCGACCTGGAACCGTGCACGCCGCCGGGACGCTTGGACGTCCCACCAGCGTTCCTCGGCCGGCCACGGCCCGGCCCAGGCGACCACCCGTAAGTGGCGCAAACGCCCGTCCGCCCGTCCCTGACCGGAGCCGGAGACGGGGTTGGGGGCGGAACCGGAGCCGGAGACGGGGTTGGGGGCGGAACCGGAGCCGGAGCCGGAGCCGGAGGCGGAGCCCATCATCACCACCTCCACCGGTACGGAGGTGCACTGCCCTCGCCCGTCCACCCCGAGCTCACGCCCGTCCACCCCGAGCACGGACACCGGTTCGGGGTGGACAAAAACGAGGGAGGGTGCGGGAGAGGGCAGCCGACCGGGCCATGGCTGGTGGTGAGCAGCGGACTGCTCGTCCCTCGGCTCGCCGAAGGGGACGAAACGGACCTGCTCCGCCGGTCCTCTCCCACCGACCAGCACAGCCGTGCCGACGGCGTCATGCCCGAGCAGACCCTGGATCCGAGCCGCATGCCGCTCCACCCGCTCACGCACCTCAGCGGGCTCGCCGAAGATGCCGAGCTGACGACCCTCTTCGGGAACCACCTCGCCGGCAGTGAGCCGGATGAGCGTGATGCCGGCGGTCGGAGCGTCCACACCTGCTGTCATCCAACCTTCGAGCTGCCAGCGGACCCGGTCGACCATCGCCCTCGGCGTGAAAGGCCGGTCGGCGCGCCACCAGCGGCTCAGCGCCTCGCCGTGGTCGCTCGACGCCTCCACGAGCAGCCTGGTGCAGGCGAGCCCATGGGGCGCCAGTCGCCCGGCCAACTCCTCGGCCGCCGCGGCGGCAATGAAGGCCACCGTTTCCACCTGGTCGACGGGGTCCTCGAGCTCGCGGCTCACGCTGAGATCCGGAAGAGGGTCGTCCAGCTGGAGCGCTTCCACAGCACAGCCCCGCCCCTTCCGATACACATCCACCCCCACACTCCCGAAGCGAGCGCCGACCACCCCCTCGTCGAGCGCCGTGAAATCGCCCACCCGCTCGAGGCCGAGCCGGCGCAGGAGATCGACGAGGTCAGGAGAGCCGAGCACCTCGATGGGGAGTTGGGCGAGCCAGGCCTCCGTGGTGCCGCAAGGGACGACCAGGTCATTGCGGGCTGCCAAGCGAGCGGCGAAGGGGGTGTCGGCTATGCCGATCCTGCAGGTGACCCCGCTCACCTGGTCGACGGCCTTGCGGATCTTCGACACGAGGGCGGCCTCTCCCCCGAAGTACCTCGCAGGTCCTCGCACGGGAAGGGAGCAGACGCCTGGTCGTGTCAGCTCGACGAGCGGCGTGAACTCGCCGACTGCGGCGACTACGGGTTCGAACGCGCGGACGTCTCTGACGGGGTCCTCCCGGACGAGGACGAGGCTGGGGCAGTAAGACTCCGCCTCTCTCCTCCGCTGCCGGGGGCGAACTCCCTCACTTCTCGCAAGGGCGGAACAGGCGACGACCTTGTTGCCCCTCAACACAGCCGCGGAAGCTCCCTCGAGACCGGCTGCGACCAACGGCCAGTCGGGACACCAGACGACGAGAGTGCGCACGAGAACCGCTTAAGCCGAGAGGAGCACCGGAACCTGCCGCGGCCGGGCCGCTGCTCCGCGTCCCGAGACCTCGAGCTCCAGGCTGCACTGGCGCAACAAGCCGTGACCGCTTCCGAGCCCGTTCCACTTCGAGGATGCGACGGTGCACCTCAGATCGACCGGACCGGGCCAGCTCGCCTGTTTGTCGAGCAAGAAGAGGACTGACCGCCGGTCACGTGCCCGGGCGGCGAGCTTCCTGGCATCCGCCGGCCTCAGAGAGGCGGGCGGCACCACTAGGACGGCGTCCACTGCGTCGAAGAGCGCCGCCACAACCTGTGGCCAGCGTTCCCTGGTACCGGGAAACGGTACGAGGAGCAGCCGGGAGAGATCGAGCCCGCGCTCGGAGGCCGACACGAGACCGAGGTCAGGAAACCCGGCCACGGCACACCACGAGCCGCTCGTCGATACGCCGACGAGGAGCTCGAGGGCGAGGGCCGTCACACCGGGCGATCGGCCGGTTACAAGGACGCTCGACCCCCGCTGGACTCCCCGCTGGGGCAGCACCTCCTCGAGCGGCGGCGTGACCGGCAGCAGCCGCTCGGACGCGAGCGCCGGCAGCGTTGCGATCCCCGGGAGGTCAGCCAATACAGCCACCTCTTGATTATACGAACGTCTGTTCGATAAGGTCCAGGCGCAAGAATTACCCATGACCCGAGACGCCACAGGCGCCGCAGACACCCTGATCACCGTTCGACCTGCTCTGCTCGAAGACGCCTCCGGGATCACGCTCGTGCACATCACGGCGTGGCAGGTCGCCTACCGGGGCATCTTCCCGGACCGCTTCCTCGACGATCTCTCCGCCGGCTTCGACGACCGCATGAAGCGTTGGCAGGTCATCATCACGACTCCGGAGCAGCCCGGTAGCGTCACGCTCGTTGCCGAACGGGACGGCGAGATCCTCGGCTGGCTCTCTTACGGACCGAGCCGCGACGAGGATGCTCCACCGGCGGAGGGCGAGGTCTACGGCATCTACATCCACCCTGAGCACTGGGGCAGCGGAGCCGGGCACGCACTGATGGACCAGGGGACGAAGGAACTGCGGGCTGCCGGTTACGCGGAGGCAACCCTCTGGGTGCTCGAGGACAACCCCAGGGCTCGGCGCTTCTACGCGCGCCATGGGTGGCGCGAGGATGGTGCGATCGAGGAGTTCGAGCGCGGCGGTGCGACCGCCATGGAGCTCCGCTACCGTCGCCCCCTCACCGACCGAGAAGGTCCCGCCGACCGAAAGGGTCCCGCCGACTGAAGAAGGGTCCCTCCGACTGAAGAGGGGCCCGCCGACCGGAGAGGGCAGCCGGCGGCGCCGGGCGGGGAGGATTCGGACGAGGGCCACGAGGTCCGGGCAGGAAGGACTCAGGCGAGGGCCACGAGGTCGGCGAAGTCGTCGCTCCACGTGTCTTCGACACCGTCGGGCATGAGGACCACACGGTCGGGCGAGAGCGCGTGGACGGCACCCGGGTCGTGCGTGACGAGGACGATGGCGCCCTCGTAGGTGCGCAGCGCCGAGAGGACCTCGGCCCGGCTCGCCGGGTCGAGGTTGTTCGTCGGCTCGTCGAGAAGGAGCACGTTCGCCGACGAGACGACGAGCGTCGCGAGCGCGAGCCTCGTCTTCTCTCCGCCCGACAGCGTTCCTGCCGGCTGCTCGATCATGTCGCCGCCGAAGAGGAAAGAGCCGAGGATCCGGCGGATTACGGCGTCGGTGAGGGCGGGAGGGGCTGAGTTGCGGACGTTTGTGAACACCGAGGCGGCCGAGTCGAGCATCTCGTGCTCCTGGGCGTAGTAGCCGAGGCGCAGCCCATGGCCGCGGACGACCTCGCCAGCGTCCGCTGAGTCGATGCCGGCGAGCAGGCGGAGGAGCGTCGTCTTCCCGGCGCCGTTCAGGCCGAGTACGACCACCCGGCTCCCTCGGTCGATGGCGAGGTCCAGCCCGGCGAACACTTCGAGAGAACCGAACGACTTGGTGAGACCTGTCGCCGACAGGGGCATCCGACCACAGGGCGCCGGTGCGGGGAAGCGCAGGCGAGCGACCTTCTCCCTCCTGCGGACCTCTTCGATGCCGGATTCGAGCCAGGACGCGCGGCGATCGAGGTTGTGGGCCATCCGCGCCTTCGTCGCCTTGGCGCGCATCCTGTCGGCCTGGGCTCTCAACGCCACGATCTTCTTCTCGGCGTTCTGGCGCTCCCGGCGTCGCCTGCGTTCGTCGGTGGCGACCTGCTCGAGATATGCCTTCCAGCCGACCCTGTACACGTCGAGCTCGCAGCGGGTGGTGTCGAGGTGGAACACCTTGTTGACCACTGCATCGAGCAGTTCGGCATCGTGGCTGATGACGATCAGCCCGCCCTCGTGCGAGCGGAGGAAGCTCCGCAACCACATGATCGAATCCGCGTCGAGGTGGTTGGTCGGCTCGTCGAGCACGAGAGTGGGCGCGCCGGAGAACAACGCCCGGGCGAGCTCGACACGCCTTCGCTGCCCGCCGGAAAGCGTGCCGAGGACCTGATCCATCACCCGCTCCGGCAGTCCCAGGCTGGAGGCGATGGACGCCGCCTCTGCTTCGGCAGACCAACCTCCGAGCGCCTGGAACTGCTCCTCGAGCCGGGCGTACCGCCTGAGCGCGGACTCCTTCACCGCCGGATCCTCGCGGCCCATCGCGGCGCGCGCCGCGTCGAGCTGTACGAGCACCCGGTCGAGGTGCCGAGCCCCGAGTATTCGATCTGCCGCCTTGACTTCGAGGTCGCCTGTTCGCGGGTCCTGCGGCAGGTAGGCGATACCGCCCTGGCGGCGCACCTGACCGGCGGCCGGGAGCGATTCTCCGGCAAGCACCTTGGCGAGCGTCGTCTTGCCGGCGCCGTTGCGGCCGACGAGCCCGATCCTGTCTCCGGGCGCGACCTGGAAGGTAGCCGGCCTGAGCAGCTGGCGCCCGCCGACGACGAGCTCGAGATCGGTCGCGCTGAGCATGGCGTAGGACAGAGTAAGCGGTGAATGGGGAGTCCTCCGGCGAGCCCGGCCGAACGCCCGCTGAGCGGACGCCGCCCAGTCCTTCGGGTGAGGGGACACCCGGAGCAGGCGAGCCTCGGCGCCCCCGCCGGGTGCGACGAGCGCGCGCAGCTCGGCGACCGGCGCGGCGTGCAGCGCTCCTCGGTGCAGATCCGGATGGTCGGCACGGTCTATGTACGATCAGCCGCGTGGACCAGGTCGTCGTCGAACGTGTGACTCCTAGGGACACCGCGGCGCTGCGCCAACGGGTGCTCCGGCCGCATCAGTCGATCGAACAGCTCTCCTCGCCCAGGGACGACGACCCCGACACGGCCGTCTTCGCCGTCCGCGAGCCGCAGTCGGGCGAGGTGGCGGCTACGGGAAGCGTTCGCCGGGAGAGTTCGCCGGGCGACCTCGCCGACAAGGCCGACGGTGCACACGCTCACTGGCGGCTCCGCGGGATGGCGACGAAGGAGGAGCTCCGCGGCAATGGCCTCGGCCATCTCGTGCTCGATGCATGTGTGGAGCAGGTGAGGGGGAGAGGAGGCGGGGTTCTCTGGTGCAGCGCTCGCGTGGGAGCGCGAGAGTTCTACGCACGGGCAGGTTTCCCACAGGCCGCAGACGCATACGCCGGAGCCGACGTCGGCCCCCACGTTCTCATGTACCGCAACGTCGAACCTTCGTAAGAGGAGTATCAGGATGGACACGGTCCCACTTCTGCAGGAGATGATCAGGAACCGGTGCGTGAACGACGGCACGACCGAGTCGGGCCACGAGCGGCGCAACGTCGACCTGCTGCAGAGCGAGCTCGAGGGTGCCGGCACCGACTTCGAGATCTTCGAGCCGGTCGAGGGCCGTGCCAACCTCGTCGCCCGGCTGGAGGGTTCCGACCCGACCGCGCCGTCGCTCTGCTGGCTCGGTCACACCGACGTAGTGCCTGCGAACGAGAGCACGTGGTCGCGGGATCCATTCGGTGGTGACCTCGTCGACGGTGAGGTCTGGGGACGGGGAGCCGTCGACATGCTGAACCTGACAGCAGCCATGTCGGTCGCGTTCGAGCGTCTGGCGCGCAGCGGTTTCTCGCCCCGAGGCACGCTCGTCCTCGCTGCCGTGGCGGACGAGGAGGCGCTCGGCACCCACGGAGCAGCCTGGCTTTCCGAGCACGAGCGGGACGCTGTCCTCTGCGACTACCTCATCACCGAGTCGGGCGGGATACCCCTAGACGTCGGTACCGGCAAGAGGCTCCCGGTGATCGTCGGCGAGAAGGGGTCGTGCTGGTGCAGGCTCCGCGTCCACGGCGAGGCCGGGCACGCCTCCCAGCCCTTGAGGACGGACAACGCCCTAGTCACGGCGGCCGAGGTGGTGAGAAGGCTGGCTCTCTACCGGCCGGCCGCCGACATCCACGACGCGTGGCGCACCTTCGTGGAGAAGATGGGTTGGCCGGAGGAGCTACGACAGGTCCTCCTCGACCCCGCGAGGATCGAAGGGCTCCTCGACACGATGCCCGACCTCGGCCTCGCCCGCGAGGCTCACGCCTGCACCCACATGACCATCGCGCCGACGATCGTCTCCGGCGGCACGAAGATCAACGTGATCCCCGACGCGGTCGATCTCGAGCTCGACATCCGCACACTGCCCGGCCAGGACGAGGCGACTGTCCGTGCGATCATCGCGGATGTCCTCGGCGATCTCGCCCCGAAGGTCGAGTTCATCTTCACGGTCGACGACCCGGCCACGGCTTCTCCGGTGGAGACGCCCCTCTGGGAGAGCCTCGAGAAGGTGACGGGGCGGTTCCACGCGGGAGCGCCGCTCGTGCCCTTCTTCATGGTCGGAGCCACAGATGCTCGTTTCTTCCGTCGCCTCGGGACGACGGCCTACGGGTACGGCATGTTCTCCGACAACCTGAGCTTCGAGCAGTACACAATGATGTTCCACGGCGACGACGAGCGGGTCGACGTCGACTCGCTCGAGATGTCCGCCGACATGCTCGAGGCCCTCGCCCGCGAC
>JAJYVX010000144.1 GCA_021791795.1 Actinomycetes bacterium
GGGAGGGGATGAGGACCTGGGGAACGAACCCGGACCCGTTGCCCGGGTCCCAGGAGAGGAGGTTCACGAGACCGAGAGGACCACATCCGTGGGTCTGGCTGACGGGGATCGTCGAGCCGTCAGCGCTCGGTATGTACACGTTGACCTCTGGGTGGGCCGTCGCGCTCAGCTGGATGCCGTAGGTCGGGTTCTTCGCGTGGTCCGACCAGAAGTTCTCGCGCATGAAGGCGCTCTCGTACTGGACGTTGCCGACCTCCGTGCCGCCGACGCTGTAGTTGTGGTTCTGGAACAGCGGCGACTGGAGAGTACGGGTGAGCGGGCTGCTCGACAGGTGGCAGGCGGGGTCCGGAACGGTGGGGTTGAACACTGTCTCTGTCGGGGGAGCGAGACCTATCGAGTTCGACTCGATATGGATGTTCACTGGCACGACGTCGGTCGGGATCACCGCGTTGGCGTTCGTTTGGGGGACGTTCGGGTTCTTCCCGACGATCGTGTAACTGTATGTCTTTTTGTTTATCGGCGAGGTGACCGTCGTGCTCCAGAGCGGCACGGTGGCACCGTTGCGGCTCTCCTGCATGATCTGCGAGTGGCTCAGTCCCCTCACGGGGAAGGCGAGATAGCGCGCATGAAAGTGCGTACGCGCTCTGAACGAGGTCTGTGCCTGGGCGGCGCTCGTCCCAACTGCAACGACGAGAGTCGCGCAGGCAAGGACGGAGAGCAAGTAGCGAGTGCGCATGCAACCCCCAATGTGAGCGGAGTTCCCGTGCCCCTCACGGGAATCGAGCGACAGCATTTCAGACCTGATGCTGGAAAGCAACGAAAGCGGGGTGCTGGTAGGCGACGGCGGGTGCGTCGCCCAAGACGCCTCTGCGGCAAGCGGTCACGACGCTCATGCCGTCGCCGCGGTTTCGGACGGCGCCACGTGGCTGCGTCCGGTATCGGTGGTCGGTACCTGTGACAGCCGCACTCACATTTCGTCATCGGGCACTGGAAGTCGATCGCCAGGACGCGGGCCGCCGCTGTTCGCGCGGCCGGCGGAGCCGCTAGCGCTAGTGTCGCGCCCTCACGGAGGTGTCTGGGCGCCTGGTGGGCCTCCCCGCCTTCAAAGCGGGTGGGACGGGTGATCCCCGTCCGGCGGGTTCGATTCCCGTCCACCTCCGCCACTTGCTCCTCGGTAGGGCAAGCAGCGACCCTGAGCAGTGCCACCGAAGCTTCCGAGCCCAGGCGATGGCGCCCCGGGTGCCAAGGTTCGCCGCCGTCCGCCTCTCGTACGCCGCTCGCAGCTTCCCGTCGCCCGAAAATGCGGGGCTCAGCACCGAAGCAGCGTTAGCTGCTCGTCGTCACCGCAGGTCGCGTCGTCGCCGCGCAACTCGCCGCCGAACGCCGGCTCCGGCTCCGGCGCCGGCGCGGGGTCGGTCGCCTCGGCGCCCCTCGCCTCGGGGCCCGTCGCCAGGGGGTGGGGCACGGCGTCGCCCGCCGCCCGGAGGCGGGGCGTGGTGCCGCCGCTGGCATCGCCTGTCGCCCCCGGTGGCGTCTCGCCGCCCTCCTGCTCGTAGGGACCTGCCGGGCTGCCGTCGGGTTTCAGCCAGCGCCAGGCCCCGGGCCTCCCCTTGATGCGGAAGCCCTCGTTCGTCTTCATCTTGTGATGGCGCGAGCAGAGGAGGACGAGGTTCGAAAGGGTGGTCGGCCCACCTTTGGCGAACTCTTGTACGTGGTCTCTCTCCAAGAAGAAGCTCGCCCTGCAGCCGGGCACGACGCAGGTGCGGTCGCGTGCCCGAAGGGCGATGTCGAGGGCGCGGGGGATGTTGCGCCGCATGGAGAAGACAGAGACGACGTCCTCGTGCCGCTCGACGACGAGGCGCACCTTTGCCCGGTCGAGGTAGGACTGCACCAAGGAGACGGGCACGTGGCCCACCCCGTCGATCGAGCACTCCTCGTCGGGCAAGAGGTGGCCCCGCACGAGCGCCTCGAGGTCGACGCGCATGACGACCTCGTAGGAGGGGAGGGACCCTCGAGAAGGCTCTTTCCCCTCGCTTGTGGCGAGGGCGACGAGGGCGTCTGCCATGTAGGCGGCATGGGGCTCGCTCCGCCCCTCGGCCCGTGCCTGCTCGAACAAGCGGCCGGCGAGGGACTCGAGGGCCCCGAGGAGGTGGGCGCCGCTCTCGGGGGTGAGGGAGAACTCGCCCATGAGGGCACCGTTCTTCTTCCAGGTCTGGAGGTGGCGCTCCCTCTGCACGCGGGCGTGGCGCTCCTCGTCCTCTTCTTTCGAGAGGGCGGCGTCGATCACCTTGCCGGCTTCTTCGCGCAACTCTCTCAGCGACGACTTCCCCGCGAGAAAGACGAGCTCGTCGGTCTTGTCCGGGTCCTTCTCGGCCGCCTTTCGCACCTCGTTCGCCTGCTTTTGCGAGAGCCCGCCCGACCTGAAGGCGTCTTCCAGCGAGGAGGGGAGGAAAGAGAGGTTCCTCGCCGTCTCGAGCTGCTCTCGCGCAGCAGAGCAAGAGTCTCCCGTCACCCCCGCCAGCCACTCGGAGGCGTCCCTCGTGCCCTCTTTGCGGAAGTGCCCCGTCTCTTCGACCCGGCGGGCGGCGAGCGCGATCCCTGACGCGCAGAGCTTCTCCCCGCGAGAGAAGAGCTCGACCACCTCGGCCGCACGGACACCCTCCAAAGAGGAGCAGTCGAGCGAGGAGACGATCTCAGAGAGCGCAGCTATCTGTCGTCGAAGCAGAGCGAGCACCAGAAAGGCTCCAGGAGGAGAAGGACGGGAGGGCACCGCTGGTGCGAGAGGCCCGAGCGCCCGGCCCGGAGGAGCCGAGAGCAGTCGAACTAGTGTTCGTAGTGTAGCAGGGGGGTGTTCGCTGTGTGTCGATCGAAGCCTGCATTCGTCGGCAGACGACCCGAGCCAGGCAACTACGGCGGACGCCGCAGCACGGGCTCGCGGGCCTGCCTACTGCACGAAGTGCCGCGCACCCGCGTAGTACGGAGACGCCGTGACGGGCTCGACTCTCACCGGGCTCCCGGTGTGCGGTGCGTCGAGCATGTAACCGTCCCCTATGTACAGGCCGACGTGCACGACGGGGCCGCTGGAGCGCGAACGGATGAAGACGAGGTCTGCCGGGAGAAGAGCCGAGCGGTTCACAGGCCTCCCGGCGGTCGACTGCGGACCGGCGTCCCTCGGATCACCACGCCCTCGGCGTGATACACGGAATAGCTGAAACCGGAGCAGTCGTAACCGAAGACCGACGTGCCTCCCCACAGATAGCCGAGGCGAAGGAACTTCTTCGCGTCGGCCACGAGCGCGGCGCGTGTCGGATGCCAAGCTTGGCCGGCCGTGTGGAGGGGCGACAGTCCCGCGCTTCAGCGCGACCGACCGCCCTCCGAGGAGCCTCGCCACCGCGTAGGAGTTGGTTGCACGGACGAGAGGGAGACGGGTATCTAACGAGATCTCCATCAGCTTGCGGCCGGTGACTCCACGCGCACTCCATCGGCTCCAGACCCAAGCCGTCGGCGACCTGACTATGGCCGTCGTCGCAGCGCTCACCGGCGCCGTCCCGGTGAGCTGCACAGCTGGGACGAAGCCGGGATACCCGCGCTTGTCGCGCGGCGTGGGCTGGTCGGGCACAACCACTTTGAGCCAGGCGGAGCTGTAGTTCGCGACGACCCGCACCTTGGTTCCGTAGAGCGCCTGTGTCTCCAGCTTGCCGACGAGCCAGCGCTCCTGCTCGAGGGTCATCGTCGCGAGCCATGCGCGCAGGTCGACCGGATTCGAGATCGCGGGCCGGTCGACAGGACGCGGATACGAGAGTGCGACCCAGAGCGTTGCGACGCTCACCGCGACGAAGCACGTTTCGCCTCGGCAAGGTGCAAGCGCGCTCTTCTCTGCACCGTTGGGAGGCGCCGTGGTGGTCGTAGCACCCGACGTGGTGGTACTGGTCGATGTGGTCGCGGTGCTCGAAGTGGTCGTTGCACTGCTCGTGGGAGGCTCGGTCCCGAAGACGTACCGCCTCCTCCGGTGACCGGTGCGGCGCAGGCGGACATGCCGAGCATGACTCCGGCGAACAAGACTGCAGTTCGTCCACGGCTTCGGGCCCGGCGACTCACATTCCGCCGATAGTCGGACGAGAACCGATCCACGGGCGGCGGAACCATCTTCATGACTTCACCCGAGGACATCGTCCGTCGGGGAGCGACCGCCGAACAGGGCCGTTGGACCCTCCCGAGGGGCCGTCTCGGCGCTGACAGCGCAGTGGGAGAACGCGAGATGCTGTCGACGTCGCTGACCCCTGCGCAGAACGCAGCCCTCTGCCACGTCCGGGTTCTCGCCGAGTAAGACCGTGGTGCGGTGACCGAGCGAGCGGCGGGCGTGCTCGCCGAAGCGCGGATCGATGTCGGAGTTGGCGAGCTGTGCGCCCGGATCGCCGAGGGTGCCCGAGGACACAGACCTTCGCCGCCTGGGACGCCGAGAGGGCGGGAGGGTGAGCACCGTGGCGGGAAGCACTTCCATGACCGCGCCATACCGTCCGCCCAGCCGGCGAAGCACGCCGCAAGGACACGGTCCAGGTGGCCACCTCAAATGGCGGCGAGCGCGTTCCGCAGTCTGATGAGGTCCTCGGCCGTGCAGTCGACGTGAGGACTTACTCGCAAGGTCGGTGAGGTCATGTCGCGGGGAGCGCGGAACGGCTCCTGGCCCGTCGTCACGATGCCGTGCTCGTGGAGCAGGTGGGAGCGCGCCTGCATGACGTCCTGTCCCTCCGTAGGCCGGAGCGCGGTTATAGCGCTCGGACCGTCGACCGGCCCGATCACCTGCCAGTTGGCGAGGTCGTCGCAGACCCGGCGCGTCGCCTGGCCGACATCTGCCAGCCGTGCCCAGACGGCCGAAGGTCCGAGCAGGAGATGCTCGCGAGCCGCCATGCCGAGCCCCAGGCGTCCGGCCACGTGGGACTCACGCGAGCTGAGGAGCGTTCCGACGGACTCGCCCGCGGTGCCCGGTGCCGTCGCGGCGAGACGGGAACGCAACAGTTCGAACCACTGCGAGGCGACGCCAAGCACGCCGACGCCACGGGGCCCGGTGAGCCACTTGCGACTGGTCCCGTAGATGACATCGGCACCAGTCGCCGTGTCGACATGACCGAGCGCTTGTGCAGCGTCGACGAAGAGCGGGACTTCGACCGCCCGGCAGAGACCTGCGATGTCGGCAACCGGCTGGACAAGCGTGCGGTGCGACGCGACCTGGGTGATGTGGACAGCAGCCGGCGGCGCCGCTTGCAGGACTCGGTCCAGCTCGGAGAGATCGAGGCACCCGTCGGCATCTACCTGCAGCTCGACGAGACGAAGGCCGCGCCGGACGAAGGCGGCCAGGTTCGGACCCCACTCGCTCGGCACGACGGCAAGCGTCGCGTCCGGCTCGAAGGGCCATGCTTGCAGGAGTGCGCCGAGAGCGGCTGTTGCGCTCTCTACGAATGCGACTCCTTCTTCGGGCATGCCGAGCAACCGGGCAAGCGCCGTGCGCGCGGCACCGAGCGACTCTTCCGCCATCTCCTGGGCGACGTAGGCCCCGACCTTCGCCTCCAAGAGGGCGTGGTCGGCCACGGCGCCGAGAACTCTGAGCGAGCTCCTCCCGGCGGCCGCACTGTCGAGGTGGAGGCCCGAAGGCTCAGGCCTCGCCTTCCTCCAGCTCCCCCAGGGATCGTCCCGGTCGACCCCGTCATCCGCCTCGTTCAAGGTGCCCATCGGCGGGCAGGCTAATCCTGCAGGTCGCGAGTCATCTTCACGCCGGCCTGCCATCGACGTCCCGACAGGCCACCTGCTGAGGCAGGCGAGCTACGTGCACGTCGGCCAGCCGCCTGCTGAGGACCCGCCGGTCGGACGACGAAATCGCGGCTACCTCTCCCTCCAGCTTGCCGCGGCTTCTCGTGTCAGGTCGCTGCGGCGGCCAACGCCTCCGCATAACCGTCGAGACTCCAGCCGTTCGGAGAGGCGACTGCGTCCCGCATCGACTCCCAACCGGCTCCGATGCGCTCGAGGTTGCGATGCTCGAGATCGACGAGAGTCCGCCCGCCGCCCTGGTCCGTGAAGGTCACATGCACCTCACTGACCTTCGACCGGTCCGTCTCGATCTGCCACGCCAGGTTGATGTCCCAACTGAAGGCGAGATGGGACGGAGGGTCGTACGCGAGGATCGTCGCCCAGCAGCTCTCGGCGCCGCCGGCGCAGCGGTCGATGATGTTCCCGCCCACGAAGGGCTCGAAGACCATCTCCGCGATCGGCTCGTCGAGCAGGTGCTTACCGGGGTCCCACCACCTGCCGATGTCCGGCGTGAAGAAAGTGAACGCCTCCTCGGTCGTCGTGTTCACGACGACTGAGCGACGGACGGTGCTGCCAGTGTCGGTTGTCACGATTCCTCCTCCTCCTCCTCGTTGTCGTCTCGATCGCCGATGACGGAGTGCTCGACGGCCTCTTTGAACGACGTGAGGGATCGCTCCGAGAATGCGTCGAAGTACGCCCGCACGTCGTCGAGGCCGGCCGGGTCGAGGCGGTAGATGTGTCGCGTGCCCCGACGCTGCTCCCGAACCAGACCCGCGAGACGCAGCACTTTGAGGTGCTGGGACACCGCAGGACGGGTCACCGGCAGCTCGGCTGCGATCTCGCCGACGGCACAGGGCCGGTCGGCCACCATCTCGAAGATGCGCCGCCGAGTCGGGTCGGCCAGTGCCGTGAGCGCGTTAGCCATCACTAACTGTAAGTTAACACTAACGCTACGCCAGGCGCCAGCCGGTCCCGTACCCGGCGAGCTGGGCGCTGCCGCTCACTCTCGGGGGACGGGCACCACGTCCCGCTCGACCGTGTACCAGGTGCCGTTCCAGCCGTCCGGTACACCACGCTCGTCCGACCCGTGAGGGACGAAGTCGACGACGAGCGAAGGCTTCACACCGAACACGTTGTCGCCAGCCAGGTTGGGGCTCGTCCGGTCGAAGAAGTGGGTAGCCACGCTGTGGAACCCGGTGGCCGAGATCATGAGGTGCAGATGAGCCGGGCGCCAAGGATGGCGGCCGGCCGCTGCCAGCATTCTCCCGACCGGACCGTCATCCGGGATGCGGTAGTCGACGGGTCGCACCGACCAGAAGGCGAAACTACCGTCTGCGCCAGTCCTGAACCGGCCCCGCAGGTTCCCCGGTGGCTGCTGGGGGTCTTGGATGGTGTAGAGCTGGTTGGCTGCGTTTTGCCATACGTCGAGCACGGCGCCGCCGACTGGACGCCCGTCGGTCCCGCGCACCGTTCCGCTCACGAACGTCGGCTCGCCGCTCCCCTCCTGCTCCACCGTCGACGAACCCATCGGGCGCAGCGGCGAGCCGTCGGAGTAGAAGGGACCGAGCACGGTCGACTCCGTCGCACCGGCTGGCACCGGGTGCTGCAGGGCGTCGACCAGCATCGAGAGGCCCGGGGTGTCGGACAGCAGGATGAACTCCTGCCTCGCGTCGGTGCAGGCATGGCCGGTCGCGGTCAGGAACGCTACAGCCGCCCTCCACTCGGCTCTGGTAAGGCCGACTTCGCCGGCATACGCGTGCAGGTGCTCGACAAGGTGCTGGAGGAGGAACCGCAGACGCTCGGGCGCCTCCTCGAAGCTCTCGCGGGCCGCCGCCGTGATTTCGGCGGCGGGTCACGGCCCGCAGCTGGTCATCGGGCATCGCGGCATCGTAAGCGTGCGCCGGAGGGAGGGAGGGAGGGAGGGAGGGAGGGACCGAGCACTGGCACTACTCAGGGAACGCCGACGGCGAGCCCGCTCCACGGCCCTCGCACCCCCCCCGCACCCCCCG
>JAJYVX010000145.1:0-4604 GCA_021791795.1 Actinomycetes bacterium
TTGCGGTCGTACCGGCCTCCGCCCCCAGCTCCCCCGCAGCCTCGGCGAGGTCGGTGCCCGGCAGCACCGCCGCCCCGGCGAGAAGAGGCGCACCCTGCTCGTTCACGGCTCTTATGCCTGGCGTGGCCATCGGGTCGATGGGACGGGGGCCGTCGCTTCCTCTCCCGGTGGGTGACGAGCCGAGTTGTACGGGCGCGGCGCTGACAGGGACGACGACCCCGTCATAGGCGCCCGGCATGACGAGCGCACCGACGGTGCAGCCGCGGTGCAGGCTCGAGACCTGCTCGATCTCCTCCCAGATGCCTTCCAGGTGCTCGAAACCGAGATCTGTGCCAAGGCGGAGGGCGATCTCGCTCGCGATCACCCAGTCCTCCCGAGCGACCCCCGGTGGGACGACCTTCTGGGAGAGCCTGCTCACCCGCCCCTCGACGTTCGTCGTGGTCCCGCCCCGCTCGCCATGCGCAGCCGCCGGGAGGATCACGTCGGCCAGCTGCGCCGAAGGGCTCGGCAGCACGTCGATCGCGAGCAGGAACGGCACCTGCTCGAGCGCCCTTGCGGCGAGGTCCCGGTCGGGGAAGTCGACGAGCGGATCGGCGCCGAGCAGCACGAGCGCCCCGAGCTCGCCGTTCGCCGCCGCCTCGAGCATCTGCCGGCAGTCGAGACCCGGCTCGGCCGGCAACTCGGCTCCCCACGCTTGCTCGAACCAGTCGCGCCCGTCATCGAGGGCGACGCGCCCGGGGAGCATCCCCGGCGCGAGACCCATGTCGAGGGCGCCCATCACGTTCGCCCGGCGCAGGGCGAAGAGGAACTTCGCCTTCGGCCACTTCTCTGCGAAGCCGGCAGCAGCCGCACAAGTCCCCGCCGCACCTTCGGCCACCGATCCCCGCCCGACGACAACGACGATGCCGTCCCCTTCGGCCGACTCTTCGAGCGCACTCTCGATGAGCGCGCGGCCCCGGCTGAGCTCGGCTGCGGCGGTCCCCGCGCCCTCGGCGGCGGCGCCGCCGCTGAGACACTCGGCCGCCGCGGCGATCTCCCCGGGCCGATACCTGATCGAGGCGCTGCTCACCGAGGACAAGGGCGTCGTGACAGAAGAGACCTCGATCAGCTTCAGTTTCGCGTGCACCGCCGCCGTGCGGAGGCGCAGGTAGAGGACCGGCAGCTCCTCGTGGAGGTCGGTGGAGAGCACCACCACCGCCTTGGCCGAGCACGCCTCGTCGATCGTCGCCCTCGGCAGCCCGAGCACGAGCTCTGCCGGCAGCCCGTCGCCGAGTTGGGCGTCGAGGTTGTCCGACCGCAGGACCGCCCGCGAGAGCTTCGACCACGCGTAGGCGTCCTCGTTCGCCACCCTCGCCCCGCCGATGATGCCGACCGACTTGCCGCCGCCGTCCGCGAGCGCCCGGCTGAGACCTGCGGCTGCTTCGGAGAGGGCCTCGTCCCAGCTGGCCTTCGCCAGCTCCTTCTCGCGCCGGACGAGCGGGGCCGCGAGCCGCTCGGGCGAGTGGACGGCCTCGAAGCCGTAGCGGCCCCTGTCGCACAGCCAGCTCTGGTTCACCGGGTCGGAGTCGATGCCGAGGAAGCGCACAACCCTCCCGGCCGACGACTGCAAGGCGACGCGGCAGCCGACCGAGCAGTAGGTGCACGTCGTCTCGACCTGCTCCAGGTCCCACGGCCTCGAGCAGAAGCGGTAGGGCACCGATGTGAGCGCCCCCACGGGGCAGATCTGGATCGTGTTCCCGGCGAAGTAGGACGTGAAGGGCTTGCTCGGGAACACGGCCACCTCGATGGCGTCGCCCCGGGCGAGAAAGTCGATCATCGGCTCGCCGGCGATCTCGGACTGGAAGCGGGTGCAACGAGCACACTGGATGCAGCGCTCGCGGTCGAGCAGCGTGAGTGGGCCGAGGGTGATGGGCTTCGCCCAGTGGCGTTTCTCCTCGACAAAGCGTGACTCGCCGGGGCCGTGAGACATCGCCTGGTCCTGCAGAGGGCACTCGCCACCCTTGTCGCACACGGGGCAGTCGAGCGGGTGGTTGAGGAGGAGGAACTCGAGCACCCCTTCCTGCGCCTTGCGCGCTGCCGAAGAAGCCGTCTCTATCTCCTGGCCGTCGGTCACCTGGACGTAGCAGGCAGGCTGGAGGCTCGGGCCGCGGGGGCTCGAGACCTCGACGAGGCACATCCTGCACATGCCGACCGGCTTCATCCGCGGGTGGTAGCAGAAGCGCGGGATGTAGACCCCCGCGCTCTCCGCCGCCTCGATGATGAGCTGCCCCTTCGGGACGGTCACCTGCCTGCCGTCCACCGTGACGCTCACGGTGTCAGGCGGCGGCGGGGTCGGGGCCGCGCCCTGCGGCTGTTCAGGCGCCCGTGGCGCGCCGACCTCAGCCGGCATGGCGCACCTCGTCGGGCGGGAACGGGCAGGCTCCGTCCTTCACGTGCACGAGGAACTCGTCACGGAAGCGGTCGACGGCCGACACGATGGACGAGGGGATCGACGGGCCGAGGACGCAGATGGTGGTCTGCTTCGGCGGCCAGGACAGCCCGGGGGCGATGTTGTCGCATGCGTCGAGCAGGAGGTCGACGTCCTCCTCCCGCCCGAAACCGTCCTCTATCCGCCGCAGCACCTTGTCCACCCAACCGGCGCCCTCGCGGCAAGGCGTGCACTGCCCGCAGGACTCGCGGTGGAAGAAGCGCGAGATGCGCCAGGCTGCCCGCACGACGCACGTCTTGTCGTCCATCACGACGATGGAGCCAGAGCCGAGCATCGAGCCCGCTTTGCCGACCGCGTCCTGGTCGAGGCCCATGTCGAGGTGCTCGGGGAAGAACCACGGGGCGGAGACGCCCCCCGGGATGAACGCCTTCAGCTCGTTGCCGTTGCGGATGCCGCCGCCGAGCGACGGGTCGTAGATGAGGTCGCGGAACGTCGTCTTCGACATCTCGAGCTCGTACCACCCCGGCCTCTCGACCCGCCCCGAGAGGGCGAACAGCCTGGTCCCGGCAGAGCTGCCCTCCCCGAGGGCGGCGAAGGCGGCGCCGCCGTGCAGGACGATCCACGGCAGATTCGACATCGTCTCGACGTTGTTCACGACCGTCGGCTCGCCGTAGAGGCCGATGGCCGCAGGGAAGTAGGGCGGTTTGATGCGAGGGAACCCGCGCTTGCCCTCGAGCGACTCGATGAGGGCGGTCTCCTCCCCGCAGATGTAGGCGCCGGCGCCGGGGTGCACGACGAGGTCGAGGCCGAATCCGGAGCCGAAGATGTTCTCGCCGAGGGCGCCGTGCTCGTAGGCATCCTCGACCGCTCTCGTCAGGCGCTCGAGACCGAGGGCGAACTCGCCCCGGCAGAAGATGAAGGCCTGACGGGCCCCGATGGCATAGGCGGCGATGATCGACCCCTCGACGATCTGGTGCGGGTCGCGCTCGATGAGCAGGTGGTCCTTGAAGGTGGCCGGCTCGCTCTCGTCTCCGTTCACGACGAGGTAGGTCGTCGGCGCCGGCCGCAGCATCGACCACTTGCGGCCGGCGGGGAAGCCGGCGCCGCCGCGGCCGAGGAGGCTCGCCTGGTTGACTTCCTCGTGCACCGCCTCGGGCGTCATGCCGAGTGCCTTGCGGAGTCCCTCGTACCCGCCGGTGGCGAGGTAGCGCTCGATCGTGTATGAGTCCTCGTGGTCCATGCGGGCCGTGACGATGGGCTTGGCGCCGGTGATCATCGCTCGCCCCGGGATTGCCTGGCGGTGCTCATCGCTCGGCGCCCTCGGATTCCCTGTGCGCCTCGAGCTCGTGTGTGCGCTCGACGCGGTTGAGCACGCCGTGGTGCGGCACCTCGTCGTCGAGGCGGCCCGAGGCGAGGTCGCCGGTGAGCCGGTCAAAGCCCTCTCTGTCCACCGGGCCGAAGAAGCGGTGGTTCACCTGCACGCAGACGGCCTTGTCGCAGCCGGCGAGGCACTCGGCCTCCTCGAGGGTGAAGAGGCCGTCGTGGGTGGTCTGACCGACCCGTATGCCGAGATGCTCCTCTGCGTGGGTGAGCACCGAGTACGCGCCCGCCAGCATGCAGGCGATGTTCGTGCAGACGGCAACGACGTAGCGCCCGACGGGCTCGGTGTGCAGCATGTCGTAGAAGCTGGCCGTGCCGCGCACCTCGGCGGCCGACACGCCGCACAGCAGAGCCACGTCCTCCATGCACTCCTCGGTGAGATAGCCCTCCTGCGCCTGGGCGAGGTGGCAGAGAGGTATGAGAGCGGAGCGCCTCTCGGGGTAGAGGGCGACGATCGTCTCCGCCTTGTGGAGGTTCTCGGGCGTGAGGCCGCTCACCTGTCCACCTCCCCCATGACCGGGTCGATCGAGGAGATGATGGCGATGGCGTCGGCGATGAGGCCCCCGCGGAGAAGCGCCGGGAGCGACTGCAGGTTGACGAAGCTCGGGCCTCGTATGTGCAGCCGGTGAGGCTTGTTCGACCCGTCGGACACGAGGTAGCAGCCGAGCTCGCCGCGGGGCGACTCGATCGCCGCGTAGACCTCGCCCGGCGGGACCTCGAAGCCCCGAGTGAAGATCTTGAAGTGGTGGATCAGTGCCTCCATCGACTCGTCGATGCGGGCACGGGGGGGCGGTGT
>JAJYVX010000145.1:4614-7794 GCA_021791795.1 Actinomycetes bacterium
GTGTGACCTTCTTGTCCTGGCTGCGGTAGTCGCCCTTCGGCATCGCTTCGAGGATCTGGTTGACGATGCGGCAGGACTCGCGTATCTCGTTGAGACGGACGGCGTAGCGGTCGAAGGTGTCGCCGACCGTGCCCACTATGACGTCGAACTCCACCTTTTGGTAGTAGAGGTACGGCATCGTGCGGCGGAGGTCCCAGGGGACGCCGCATGCCCGCAGGATCGGACCGGTGGCCGACATCGCCGTCGCGAGCTCGGGTGAGATGATGCCGACGCCCTCGGTCCGCTCACGGAAGATCGGCTGGCCCGTGAGGAGCTCGTCGTACTCGTCCACCCGGCCCGGGATCGTCTCGAGGATGACCGAGACGTCGTCCTCCCATCCGTCGGGCAGGTCCGCGGCGACGCCACCCGGGCGGATGTAGTCGTGGTTCATCCGGAGCCCGGTGACCTTCTCGAAAAACGAGAGGATCAGCTCGCGCTCGCGGAAGCCATAGATCATCATCGAGGTCGAGGCGAGGTCCATGCCGTTCGTCGCCGTCCACATGATGTGCGACGACATCCTGTTCAGCTCGGCCATGAGCATCCGGATCCAGGTGGCCCTCGGCGGCACCTCGATGCCGAGCAGCTCCTCGACGGCGAGCGAGTAGACGAGCTCGTTGTGGAGCGGTGAGAGGTAGTCCATGCGGGTGACGTTCGTCGCCCCCTGGACGTAGGTGAGCTCCTCGCCCGTCTTCTCCATGCCGGTGTGGAGGTAGCCGACGACGGGCTTCGAGCGGAGGACGGTCTCGCCTTCGAGCTCCATCATGATCCTGAGCACCCCGTGCGTAGACGGGTGCTGCGGGCCCATGTTGATGATCATCGTCTCGTCGTCGCCGAACTCGACGTCGACGTCACCCGGGTCGAGCACGAAGCCTTCGGGGAGACGCAGGACGGCGCCCCGCTCGAGGTCGAGCTCGTCCTCTTCGGTCGCCCCGAGCTCGAGCATCTCCTGTAGGCCCTCGCTGGTCTCGCCGGCGAAGAGGTCCTTCAGGTCCTCGGCGGAGTCCTCGGCGGAGCCAGTCGAAGTCGTGTCCGAATCGCTCATCTCGGGCCCGGCGCTTCCTTGAACTGCACCGGCACCCGGCCGGGCGAGTAGTCCTTCCGCAGCGGATGCCCTTCCCAGTCTTCCGGCATGAGGATGCGGGTCATGTCCGGATGACCGTCGAAGCGGATGCCGAACATGTCGAAGGCCTCGCGCTCCATGGCCTCGCTGCCCGGGTAGAGGTGGAAGAGCGTCGGGATGGTGGGGTCGGCCGTCGGCAGCTGGACGCGCAGCCTCACGCGCTCTCGGCGTTCGAAGGAGGTAAGGGTCACGACGAGCTCGAAGCGTTCCTCTGTGACGCCCTCTCCGACCCGTCGCGCCCCGTGCCTCAGGTAGTCGACGCCGCAGAGATCCGAGCACATGGCGAAACCGTCGTCCTTCAGAGCCTCGACCACCTCGAGGTACGACTCTCGTGAGGGGAAGACGACGTGCTCGCGGCGGACCTTCTCGAAGGGTTGGCCCAGATCCGCGAGCAGAGACTCGAGCGGGGTGACCTCGTCTGGCTCGGTGAGCTCGTCAGGCTCGTCGGGCTCGGTGAGATCGGTGAGATCGGTGAGCTCGTCGGCGGGCGCGGCGGTCTCGCCCGCTCGCGCAGTCTCCTCCTCGCTTCCGCTTGCTGCCATGTCCTGGCCCTCTTGCGTCAACGCGGCGTCCCCACGTGCACGGCAGCCGGCTGGGGCTGCACCCAACCCGGAACGGGCCGCTTCTCGGCGACGTGGAGTCCTGCGCCTTCGCCGCTCTCCCGCCGGCGCATCAGTTCGCCCGTGCGGATCTTCTCGTGGAGCGTGAGGATGGCGTGCATGAGCGTCTCGGGGCTCGGAGGGCAGCCCGGCGCGTAGACGTCGACGGGCACGATCTGGTCGACGCCCTGGACGATGGCGTAGTTGTTGAACATCCCGCCGGAGGACGCGCACACGCCCATCGAGATGACCCACTTGGGCTCCATCATCTGGTCGTAGACCTGGCGGAGGACTGGAGCCATCTTCTGTGACACCCGGCCTGCCACGATCATGAGATCCGCCTGCCGCGGCGAGGCGCGGAAGACCTCCATGCCGAAACGGGCGAGGTCGAAGTCGGCTGCACCCGCAGCCATCATCTCGATCGCACAGCAAGCGAGGCCGAAGGTCGCCGGCCAGACGCTCGACTTGCGTGCCCACTTCACGAGGTCCTCGACGCGGCCGGTGAGGAAGTTGTGCTGGAGTGACTCGAGCCCCACCTATGCCTCCTCCGCCTCGCAGGCGTGCCCTCGCCTCACGCCGCCTCGCCCGTGTCGGTCGGGCGAGCGGGACCGCTCGGCCCGTGACGCCTGACCGTCGAAGCCGTCGTCCTCTGCACCCCGGGCGTGACGACCGGTCGCACCCGCTTCATCGGGCCCCAGTCGAGGGCGCCGTTCGCGATGAGATAGACGAACGAGACGAAGACGGCGGCCGCGAAGACGACTATCTCGACGAGCCCGAACGTCCTCAGCTGCTCGAAGACAACGGCCCAGGGAAACAGGAAGATCACCTCGATGTCGAAGATGATGAAGATCATCGCGACGAGGTAGAAGCGAACCGGGAACCTGCTCGCCGGTTCGTGGGTAGGCACGATCCCGCACTCGTAAGGAGCCTCCTTCGCCGCAGTCGCCCGCTGCGGCGCCAAAAGGCGCGACGCGACGAGCGAGAGGGCCGCAAAGGCGATCCCGAGCACGATCATGAGGAAGATCGGGATGTAGCTGTCCAGGCTTCCCATCGGTCTCCGGCGTTCTTACCACGGCGATCCGCGACAGGTCATATCGGGACCCGTCTCGTCTCACGCTACCTGCGCCGCCCGGCGTCCTCGGGCCCTTCAGGGCAGAAGCCAAGCGTGCGCCAGGCGGACTTCCGTGCGCACGGCGCCGGCGCAGAGGCCGGTGCCGCGCGCGCATCCGCTCGAAGTGCCGGTCGGGGGAGCTGCGCCGCGGCGTGACCCGTAGCATGGCCGCCGTGCCGAGGAGGAAGGACGCATCGCTGCAACCACCGCGCCCGGCGGAGCACGAGTGCGACGCCCTCGTCGTCGGCGCGGGACCTTCGGGGGCCTCGGCCTCCTACTGGCTCGCCTCGCGCGGCCTCGACGTGCTCTGC
>JAJYVX010000146.1 GCA_021791795.1 Actinomycetes bacterium
CGACATCCCGACCGAGGTCGGCGAGGGCATCGTGCAGGCGAAGCAGGGGTCGCGTCTCGCAGACGTGACCGAGGGCCTGTGCGCTTCCTACGGGCTCCCCTTGCCGGAGATGCGGATCGTGGCCGATCCTCGGCCGAACGCGGTCAGCCTCGGTCGCGACCCTTCGGGTGCCCTGCTCCTCGCCACCTCGGGGCTCGTCGAGACGCTCGACCGGATCGAGCTCGAGGGAGCCGTCGCGCATGAGCTGTGCCACGTGAAGCGCCTCGACATCCTCACCGGGACTCTTGTCGCCACGCCGGCAGTGAAGGTCATGGACGCCTTGTCGGGCGGGAGGGTGAGCCACTACCTGTTGGGGGACTCCCGCGAGCTCGACGCGGATCTCGCGGCCGTGTTTCTCACTCGGTATCCTCCGGGGCTGCTCGCAGCGCTGGAGAAGATCCGGGCGTCGGGCGAAGGTGACTCTCCTGGTTCGCCCTATGCCCCGTCTCGTCCCGGTCTGCCTGGCTCCTCTCAGATAGCGGGGGCCGAGGCGACTGCGCGCATCTGGCTCGCACCGCTGCCGGGAGAAGGCGACCGTGTCGCTCTGGCCGAGCGAATAGACGTGTTGCAGGAGTTGTGAGCAGGTAAGTCGCGAACGCGGGCCCTGTAGACTGCGCTCTGGGACTTTCGAGGTCCGGCTGCAGCCGGAGGAGGAGCAGGGCAAGTGACGTACGAGGACGGCCGGAGCACTGGTACGGCTCGCGTGAAGCGGGGCTTGGCTGAGATGTTGCGCGGCGGCGTCATCATGGACGTCGTCAACGCGGAGCAGGCAAAGCTCGCCGAGGATGCCGGTGCGGTGGCTGTCATGGCACTCGAACGGGTGCCGGCCGACATCCGTCGGGACGGCGGAGTGGCACGGATGAGCGACCCGGCTCTCATCGAGGGCATCCAGGAGGCGGTCACCGTCCCGGTGATGGCAAAGGCGCGCATCGGCCACTTCGCCGAAGCCCAGATCCTCGAATCGCTCCGTGTCGACTACATCGACGAGAGCGAGGTGCTCACGCCGGCCGACGAGGCCCACCACATCGACAAGTGGGCCTTCCAGGTGCCCTTCGTCTGCGGGGCGACGAACCTCGGCGAGGCGCTCCGGCGCATCAGCGAGGGAGCGGCGATGATCCGCTCGAAGGGTGAGGCCGGTACAGGCAACGTCGTCGAGGCGGTGCGGCACCTGCGCTCCATCGTCGGCGACATCCGCAAGGTGACGACGGCCGACTCGGCGGAGCGCTTCCGCTGGGCGAAGCAGTTGCAGGCCCCGATCGAACTCGTCGAGGAGGTGGCAGCGACGGGCAAGCTGCCCGTGCCCCTCTTCTGCGCCGGAGGTCTCGCCACCCCGGCCGACGCTTCGCTCGTGATGCAGCTCGGCGCCGAGGCCGTCTTCGTCGGTTCCGGCATATTCAAGAGCTCCGACCCCGCCCGCCGCGCGACGGCGATCGTGGAGGCGACCGCACACTTCGACGACCCGGAGATCCTCGCCAAGGTGTCGAAGGGGCTCGGCGAGGCGATGCCCGGCAGCGAGATCTCGTCGCTCGAGGTGAAGCTGGCCGAGCGCGGCTGGTGAGCCCGCTGAGCCCGCTGAGGCGGCCGCGGGTCGGGATCGTCGCCCTGCAGGGCGACGTCAGAGAGCATCAGGCCATCCTCGAGTCGCTCGGCGCGGAAGTCGCGCTGCTGCGCATGCCGGCGGATGTGAAGGGCGTCGAGGCGCTGGTTCTGCCTGGCGGCGAGTCGACGACCATGTCGCTCCTCCTGCAGTCCTCGGGGCTCGACGAGGAGCTGGCGAGGATGGTCGACGACCGGCTCCCGATGCTCGGCACGTGTGCGGGCATGATCCTGCTCGCCAGGGAGGTGCTCGACGGCCGACCGGACCAGCGCTGCTTCGGCGCGATCGACGTCTCCGTCAGGCGCAACGCCTTCGGGAGGCAGCTCGACAGCTTCGAGGCAGAGCTGTCGGTGAGGCACATGGGCGCGCCGATGCATGCCGTGTTCATCCGGGCTCCCGTGGTGGAGCGGGCGGGTCCCGGCGTCGACGTGATGGCGACGGTGGATCTTCCGGGGGACGTTGCGCGGTCGGTTCCGGTCGTCTGCATGGAGGGCCACGTCATCGTCGCCTCGTTCCACCCCGAGCTGGCGGCGGACGGCCGCCTGCACGAACTTCTCTTGAGCAAGGTGGAGGGAGACTGAGTCCATGTCCGGCCATTCGAAGTGGGCCACGACCAAGCATCGCAAAGGTGCACAGGACAAGGCCCGGGCGAAGCTCTTCGCGAAGCTGATCCGCCAGGTCGAGGTTGCCGCCCGCGAGGGCGGAGGCGACATGAACGCGAACGCCACCCTACGAACGATGTACACGAAGGCACGGGACGCCTCGGTCCCGATCGACACCATCGACAGGGCGATCAAGCGGGGGACCGGCGAGCTCGAGGGTGTGAGGTACGAGGCGGTCGCCTACGAGGGGTACGCACCGGGCGGTGTGGCGCTCATCGTCGAATGCCTCACCGACAACCGGAACCGCACCGGTGCCGACATCCGCTCGATCTTCTCGCGCAACGGCGGCTCCATGGCAGAGCCGGGCGCGGTGTCCTGGCAATTCGGGCGCAAGGGTGTCGTCATGCTGCCGAAGTCGGTAGGCGAGGACGAGCTGATGACGGTCGCACTCGACGCCGGTGCCGAGGACCTCGCGGACGAGGGCGACGAGTGGATGCTCACCGCATCCGCGCACGACCTGCAAGGCCTGCGGCACGCTCTCGAGCAAGCCTCGATCTCGATCGACCAGGCGGACGTCGAGATGGTGCCGGCGAGCCGGGTGCCCGTTGACGACGAGTCGACCGCGAAGAAGGTGCTCAAGCTCATCGACCTGCTCGAGGAACACGACGACGTGCAGAACGTCTGGTCGAACTTCGACATCCCGGACGAGATCCTCGAGAAGGTCGAGGTCTGAGAGCTCGGTGCGCGTCTTCCTCTCGAGCGATCTCGAGGGCGCGGCCGGCATAGTCGACTGGGACCAGTGCCGCCCGGGAGGGGGCAGAGCCTACGAGGTCGGGTGCCGCCTCCTGCTCGGCGAGGTGAACGCCGCGATCGAGGGTGCGATCGCCGGGGGAGCGACGAGCATCCTCGTGAACGACTCCCACGGGGCGATGGCGAACCTGCCTCCCGACGAGATCGCCGGCAGTGCCGAATACCTCTCGGGGCAGCACAAACCTCTCTACATGATGGAAGGGCTCGACGCCGGCTTCGACGCGGTGATGTTCGTCGCCTCCCACACCTACAACCCCCGGGCCATCTGGGAGGTCCGCCTCGGCGGCCACGTCGTGGGTGAGTCGGGGATCAACGCTCTCGTCGCGACGTCGTTCGGAGTGCCGATCGTGTTCCTCTCGGGCGACCAGGTGGCGTGTTCGGAGGCTCGCCGGTTTCTTCCCGGCTGTGAGTTGGTGACGGTGAAGGAGTCGGTGACCCGGTTCGCCGGGCGAAGCCTGCACCCCACCGACGCTCGGGCACTCATAGCCGATGGCGCCGAGCGGGCGATGCGGCGGCTGGGCGCCGGGTTGGGCGGATCACCCTCGCCCGGGGCGGGGTCGGCCGGTGCGGGGTCGGCCGGTGCGGGGTCGGCCGCTGCGCTCTCGCTGCCGCTGGTGGAGGACTCGCCGTGCCTCGAGATCGACTGGCTCACGGCCGACATGGCGGAGCTGGCTTGTTCGATCGCCGGTGTCGAGCGCACCGGCGCCAGGACGGTGGAGATCTCCGAGCTGGAGCCCCTCGCTTGCTACAGGGCTTTCGTCGCGACCATCGCGATCACCCGGTCGATCGTCGAGAGCTGACCGCCGGGAGGCGACTCGCTCGGTTCGGCCGAGCTAAGCGACCGTCCCGCGGGAGCGCTCGACTTCGGAACCGCCCCGCGAACGGACCCCCTAAGCCCAGGTCGAGGGGTCCGTTCGCGGGGCGGTTCTCTGTCCGGGGTCGCGCCACTACTCGCAGTGCCGCCGCGAGAGGAAGCATCCACGTCTCTTCCGAGCTTGCGGGTTACGATCGAACGGATGTTTGTGCTCGGCATCGATCCCGGTCTGTCCCGCTGCGGTTACGGGTGTGCGACGCGAACAGCAGCTGGGTTCCGGGCCACCGCGGCGGGCGTCATCACGACTGCGGCGGCCGAACCACTGCCCCGCCGGCTCGCCTCTCTCCGAGCTGATCTCGTCGCTCTGATAGCCGAGCTTGAACCTCAGGTCGTCGTGGTGGAGCGGATCTTCTTCCGGTCGAACGCGAAGACGGCGATGTCGGTGGCTCAGGCGAGCGGCGTTGCGCTCCTGACGGCTGAGGAACAGGGTTGCGAGGTGATCGAGTACACCGCGGCCGAAGTAAAGCTCGCGGTGACCGGCTACGGAAGTGCCACGAAGGAACAGGTGCAGCTGATGGTGGCGCGGCTCGCCGGCCTGCCCGAGCCGCCGCGCCCCGCCGATGCGGCCGACGCTCTCGCTCTCGCTCTGACTCACCTCGGAACCGCGAGCTGGGCGCGAACGACGACGTCGGAGCGGGTGGTCTCGCCAGAAGCGACCGCTGAGCGCCACGTTGCCGAGACCGCGTCGGGCCGGGCAAAGGTTGGCGCACGGTGATCGGAGCGCTCAGGGGTTCGATCCTCGAGCGGCAGCCGCTCGGGGAGACGGCGGTGGAGCTCATGGTCGACGTGGGCGGTGTGGGCTACCGGGTGAGCGTGACACCGCGGACCGCCGCCAGGCTCGACATGTTTGCCGACGAGGTCCGACTCTCTGTGCACACCCATGTGAGAGAGGGAGCGATCACCCTCTACGGCTTCGCCGACCCGGCGGAGCGGCGAACCTTCGAGATGCTCATCACGGCCCATGGAGTGGGGCCGGCGCTCGCGCTCGCGGTCCTGGGTGTGCATCGCCCCGGCGCTCTCGCCGAGCTAGTCGTGAACGGCGATGTCGACGGGCTGTGTCTCGTACCGGGTGTCGGCAAGAAGACCGCCGTGCGGCTTCTCGTCGACCTGAAGGCTCGTTTCGAGCAGTTGGACGGTGGCGAGGGGCTCGAGCAGCTGCTCGAGAGCTCGGGTTCGAGCGACGGCACCCGAGCTCGCCAACACGGCGACGGTGAGGAGCATGGCACGGGGGACCCGGGCGAGGAGGGCGAAGCGTCGTCACGGGCGGCGTCGAGGTCGGCTCGGGCCGATGTCTCCGAGGCGCTGGCTCAGCTGGGGTACGCGGGCGAGGAGATCAGGGCGGCGCTGAGAGAGCTTCCCGACGGAGGGACGGCGGAGGAGCTGCTCCGTCTCGCCCTGCGGGAGCTGGCGCCGAGAAGATGAAGCCGAACAGATGAGCGAGAGACGATGAGCCCGCGGCGCGAGACCCTCAACGGTGGTGATGCGCCCGCCGCGAGGGGCGACGAGCAGCCCCGGCCCGCTCGTGCCACTGAGGCCGACGGCCAAGGCGCCGGTCGGCCCGGGCGCGCCGCGGCGGCCGGTGCCGCGGTGGCCGAGCCGGCCGGAACGGCCGAGACGGACGCCCCTCTCAGTGCTCCCAGCCCCGACAGCCGACTGGTGGACACGTTCGCCGGAGAGCAGGATCTCGGCCTCGAGCCCAGCCTGCGCCCGCGTCGTCTCGCCGAGTTCGTCGGGCAGTCGCAGCTGAAGGAGCGACTTTCGATCATCCTCGAGGCTGCCCGGCGGCGCGGTCAGCCGGTCGACCACATCCTCTTCGCGGGGCCGCCGGGGCTGGGCAAGACGACGCTCGCAGGGATCGTGGCGGCCGAGATGGGCGCGGGCTTCCGCATCACGTCTGGTCCGACGCTCGTACGGACCGGCGACGTGGCTGCCATCCTCACAGATCTGCAGCCCGGCGACGTCCTCTTCATAGACGAGATCCACCGTCTCGGCAGGGCGGTCGAAGAGGTGCTCTATCCGGCCATGGAGGATTTCCAGCTCGACATCGTCATCGGCAAAGGGCCGACTGCCCGATCGATTCGCCTGGAGCTGCCGAAGTTCACCCTCGTGGGGGCGACGACCCGCACCGGACTCGTGACGGGGCCCCTGAGGGACCGATTCGGCATAGTGGCCCGCCTGGACCATTACCAGCCGGAGGAGTTGGTCGCGATCGTCAACCGATCGGCACGTCTCCTCGGTCTCGATCTCACGACCGAGGGTGCGGAGGAGATCTCCGGCCGGTCGCGGGGGACCCCGCGGCTCGCCCTCAGGTTGCTCAGGCGCGTCCGGGACTTCGTCGAGGTGCGCGGCTGTCAAGTGGCAACGCTCGAGGAAGCCCGCGCGGGGCTCGACCGCTTCGGTGTCGACGAGCTGGGCCTCGACCATGTCGACCGGACGATCCTCGAGACTCTGTGCCTGCGCTTCAGCGGGCGACCGGTCGGGCTGTCGACGCTCGCGATAAGCGTCGGCGAAGAGCCCGAGACTGTGGAGGACGTCTACGAGCCGTTCCTGTTGAAGGCAGGTCTGATGCAGCGAACCCCCCGCGGCCGTATCGCCACCGAGGCCGCCTACGAGCACCTCGGCGTCGACATACCTGACACTCTCGTGCAGCTCGGTCCGTTGGGGTTCTCGGCGAGCCGTGGAGGCGGAGGCGCTTCACGCGCACCCGGCAGGCCACCGAGGCTCTTCGAGGCGGACATGGACGAAGGCGCGCAGGAAGCGCCGGAGGCGGGGAGCGGCTGACAGGCTCTCGGAGGCGGATCGGTCAGCTGCCACAATGGCGGCATGGCGGAGCTCAGCCTGCCGAGTGAGGCGTACAGGGAGTCCTTTCTCGAAGCCATGCAGGAGCTGCGCGATGAAGGCCGGGGATCCCCCGACGACTCGACGAGTATCGGCCGCGACCTGCGCAGTTGGACGGGGAGCTGGGAGACGGCGGAGGGTTTCGCCCGCTATGTCGCAGATGTCCGGGCAAAAGCCGACGAGTCGGCCGTTCTGCCGCCCAACTGGGTCCACTCGACGACCTGGTGGTGGGTGGACGGCGGGGAGTACGTCGGCCGTATTGCGCTGCGCCACCGCCTCACTCGGTTCCTTCTCGACGTCGGCGGCCACATCGGCTATGACGTCCGACCGACGGCTCGCCGTCGCGGGCACGCGACCGCGATGCTCGCGGCGGTCCTGCCCGAGGCGCACGAAATGGGCATAGATCCGGCACTGCTGACCTGCGACGTCGATAACCTGGCATCCCGAAAGGTCATAGAGGCGAACGGCGGGGAGCTCGAGGATGCACGCGCAGGCAAGCTGCGCTTCTGGGTTCCCACCGCTCGAGCAGTGGCCGCTCAATAAGGCGCCCTGCCAGCGAGTAAGGTGGCTGGTCGCTTCGTCTAACCGACAGGGAGCAGATGACCCCGATCTTCTCGAGCGCTGGTCTTGCGCTGCAAGGCCTCGTGCTAGCCGTCACCACCAAGAAGACCTCTTCGAGCAACTACTCGACGCTCATCTTCCTCGTCTTCATCGTCGCCATCGGATACTTCCTCCTGATCCGGCCGCAGCGGAACCGGGCCCGCAAGGCGCAGCAGCAGCAGCAGGAGATCGGGATCGGCGACGACGTGATGCTGTCCTCCGGGATCATCGGGAGGGTGGTCGACATGGAGGGAGACCGAGCCACCGTCGAGATCGCCGACGGCGTCGAGATAGAGGTCGTGAAACGCGCCCTCGCCCAGCGCTTGACCCCGTCCGAGCCGCAGTCGGCCGAGGATGGCGCCGACGAGGAGGAGCAGGAGTGCGGGCCGGACCCGGCCACGTTCGAGCGCAAGGTGGACTACAGCC
>JAJYVX010000147.1 GCA_021791795.1 Actinomycetes bacterium
CGAGTTCCCGTGGAAGTCGGCCGGCGGTTACGTGTTCGACAGTGGAAGCTATGTGGAGGTGCTCGACAAGCTCGAGCAGTTGAGCGAACTCGACAAGCTCCGGGCCGAGCAGCTGAGACTCCGGGAGGCGGGCAAGTTGCGGGGCATCGGTGTCGCCTGTTTCAACGAACAGACGGCCCACTCCTTCGCCGAGTACGAGAAGCGAGGAACCACGGTCGTCGTGGGCTACGACAAGGCAATCGTGCGCATGGACGCTTCCGCGGGGGTGACAGTTCTCGTCGACACGCACTCGCACGGGCAGGGGCACGAGACCACCTTGGCGCAGCTCGTCGCAGCCCAGCTCGGCGTGCCTCTCGAGGACGTGCGCGTGAGCTTCGGGGACACCGAGTCGGCGCCGTCCGGCATGGGGACCTTCGCCAGCCGGAGCATGGTGATGGGTGGTGGAGCGGTCCAGCTCGCGACCCGGGAGCTGCGCGACAAGGTCGTCCGAATCGCGGCGCACATGCTCGAACTGGATCCGGCGGATGTTGTCGTCGACTCCGATGGACTGCATCCGGCGGGCGTCCCAAGCCGAACTGTCACTCTCAAGCAGATCGCCGATCTGGTCCACCTGCAGTCGAACAAGCTCCCGCCAGGCGAAGACGCGCTGCTCGAGTCCACGGTCGCCTACAGGGGCGAACCCGGCACCGGCACCTTCTCCAACTCGGCGCAGCTGGCAGTGGTCGACGTCGACCGCGAGACGGGACAGGTCGAGGTCAAAGCCTTCTACGCTGTCTCCGACTGCGGAACGATCATCAATCCGCTGATCGTGGAAGGGCAGGTCCACGGCGGTGTGGCACAGGGTCTCGGAGGGGCGCTCCTCGAGCACTGCGCCTACGACGAGTCGACGGGTCAACCGCTGGCGACGACCTTCCTCGACTACCGAATGCCCACTTCCCTTGACGTGCCCAACGTCGTCGTCGACCACTACTGCACGCCTTCGCCCTTCACTCCGGGTGGGGTCAAGGGCGCCGGCGAAGCCGGTACCACCGGATCTCCGGCGGCCATCGCCAACGCCGTCGCCGATGCGCTGAGCGAGTTCGGAGCTCTGGTCGACGAGTTGCCCCTCACGCCGGACCGCGTCTTCACCTACCTCTCAGGCGGTGGTGAGGATTGCTGATGGACGACTCGCTCACCGCCGTGCCTGCCGCGAGCACACCGGTGCTCGCCGCGAGGCATATCGATCCGCCGCCGTCCATGGCCGAGCACGTGCGTCAGGTGCTCCGGCTGGACATCCTCGAAGGGCGGCTCAAGCCAGGCGACCGCATAATCGAGACGGTGGTGGCGGAGCGCACGCAGGTGAGCCGGACTCCGGTGCGCGAGGGGCTCCGGCTGCTCGAGTCCGAAGGACTCATCATGAGCCGGCGGTCACGCGGCTACTACGTTGCCACGCCCCTGTCGCAGGAGGACGTGATCGTGCTCTACGAGGCGCGCCTCGTCATCGAGCCCCATCTCACAGCCAAGGCTGCATTGGCTGCCTCCCCGGCGCAGCTTCAGGGAATCGCAGCAGCCCTCGCCCGTCTCACCGAGAGAATACCCCTCGCCGACACCGTCGAGTTGAGTGAGCTCGACGCGAACTTCCACCGAGCGGTCTATGCGGCGAGCGCGAGCCCGCTCGCCGGCCTCTTCGATCTCTACTGGAGCCATATCAACTCTTACAGGCTCACAGAGGTCATCTACCGGGCAGAAGATCCTCGGCACTTCCAGATCGAGCATGCCAGCATCCTCGAATCCCTTCGCCTCGGCGACGCGGCGAGGGCAGCGGCAAGGATGGCCGATCACATCCGGCATGGCGAGGAAGTCATTCGCTCCGAGCGCTACGCCGGCCGATCCAGCGAGCGGCGCAAGACGAAGGTACCAGCACAGCAGCGGACACGATCCGACTGAGAGCAGGGTTGCCTGCTCCGAGTTTTCACAACAGAAATCAGAATTACAGCAGAGTCACAGACACACAGACAATTGGAGGGGAATATGAAGCTACGGGGGACGCGCACCTTGCTCAGGCTGGTGCCAATAGTGCTCGCCGGATCGATGATCGCCGCGTGCGGGACGCCGAGCTCGGGATCGGGCGCGGGCTCGGGGAAGAGCACCGCGACGACGATCTCGCTCTTGTATCAAGCGCCCCTCACGGGTGGGGCGGACTATGTCGGGCTCCAGGGATGCGACGGGTGGAAGCTCGCCGCATCGGAGATCAACAAGGCGGGAGGCATACCAAAGGGCCCCATGAAGGGCAGCAAGTTTTCCGTCCAGTGCGTGGACAACGGACTGTCCGCCGACAAGGCGGCGAGCATCGCTTCTCGTTACGTGTCGACACCGAGCATCTGGGCCATGGGAGGCTTCTACTCGAGCGGCAACGCGATCGCAGCGGCTCTCGTTGCCAACCGCGCCAACTTGGCGGTGCTCGCGAGCAACGTGGCCGCTGACTTCCTCACCACAGAGGTGAAGAACACCTACGTGATCCTGCCACGACTCGAGACGGCGGGGGCCGCCGCGGCCGACTTCTGCCACGCCTACTACGGCGCGACGAAGATCGCCGCCCTGGTGCCCAACTATGCCTACAGCCCCTTCTACCTGAAGGGCCTTCAGTCGCAGATAACGTCCGAAGGGCTGCAGCTCGTGTCGAACCAGACATGGCCGGACCTGCAGACGACCAACTGGGACCCGTACTTCACCAAGCTCCAGTCCCAGGGAGCCCAGTGCATCGCTCTCGGCGGCTACCCACCCGAGCAGTGCCTCATCACCAAGCAGTTGCGCCAGCTCGGCCAGACTCAGCCGACCATCGACCTCACGACGTCTTGGACGAGCCCGTCCTGCCAGCAGGAAGCCGGGCAGTACTACCCAGGGATGATCTTCGGGACGTACCTCCCAGCCTTCCCTGCCAAGAACTCGCTCTTCACCCGACTAAGTCCGGTCTTCCAGCAGGAGTACGGGGCACCGATGAGCGACTACGCCACGAACGGCTATGACTCCGTCGTCGCCATCGAGCTCGCCATAGAGGATGGTGCGAGCAACCGGAGCGACCTCGTCAAGTACCTTGCCGGAGTCCACGGGCAAGGCATCGGCGGACCGATCAGCTTCTCCGGCCGCCGCATCGGCTTCCGCGACCTCACCTGGATGGAAGTCACGAAGAGCGACACGCTGCAGCCCGTTGCCGAATACGGGACACAGGGGACCTCCGCGACGAGGATCTTCGTGGCAGATTGTGCCAAGCGGCCGTCGTGCCAGAAGAATCTGGGCGCATCGGCCTGACATTGTCCAGCGCCGGGGCGCCATCCCCCCGGCACCCCGGCGCTGGAACCTCGAAGTTGCGAGGAGAGCGCAGGTGACCGCAACCTACCGGAGGAAGCAGGCATGAAGCGATGCGAGACTTAGCGGGGCAGGCGGAGTGAACCTTCGATCACGTGTCCCGAGGTTTCACGGCTCTGCAGGTCCCGGGTCCGAGACGACGGGTCGTGAGAGAGCATCGGTCGATGTCAAGGCGACCTTGGTGGCACAGACCCGACGGCTGGTCGCTCGAGACTCGGCTGCCCGAGGTGCAGTTGACGGTGTGGCGCTCGTGGTGTTGCTCTTCGTGCCTTTGTTCGTGGGCAGCGGCTATGTGCTCCATGTGCTCAGCTTCGGGTGGATCTATGCGACGCTCGCCCTAGGAGTCGTGATCTCCTATGGTTTCGTAGGCATTCCGAACATGTCGCAGGCGACTCTGTACGGTATCGGCGCGTATGTGGCGGGAGACATGATGATCCATTTCGCGCTTCCGTTCCTCCTCGCCGCCGTCATCGGAGCGGCCGCGGCCGCAATCGGAGGCCTCATCCTCGGCGCTACGGCACTCCGGGTGAAGGGCAACTATTGGTGGCTCATCACGATCGCGGTGACCCAGGTCATGTTCGTAGTGTTCAACAGCTGGACGGCTGTGACCGGTGGTGAGAACGGCCTGCTCGGCATCCCGATCGCGCGGATCGGATCGTTCCAGTTCATCAGCAACGCGAACTTCTACTACCTGGGCCTCGGTCTGGTCGTGATCGTCTACGTCCTGTACGCTCGTTTCACCACCTCGAGAGTAGGACTGGCGGCGAGGGCGGTGCACGCCGACGAGACGGCGGCGCGCGGCCTCGGCATCTCGCCCGGGGCTATCCGTGTAGTGGTGATGGGGCTTGCCGGCTTCGGCGCCGGGCTCGCAGGAGCTGGCATCATCGCGGTAGCCGGCTTCGTCGACGCCAACAGCTTCAACCTGGACTTCTCCTTCCAGGTGATGCTGTTCGCCATCGTCGGCGGGCTGACGAGCCTCCGAGGTGCCATCGTTGCATCGGTCGTCCTCACCTACCTGACCACGCAGATCACGAGCCTCGTCAACTACCAGCTCTTCATCTTCGGCGGAGTAGTCCTGCTGTCGCTCCTTGTCCGCCTCTACCTGGGGCAAGGTAGGCGCGGGTTCAGAGTGAACCGGCGAGCAGCCGCCATGCCGGAGGTCGTGGATACATCTCCATCGGCGCCGGCTCTGATCGGTGAGCCCGTTCCTGCAGAGGCAGGCGTGCTCGTCGACCAGCTTCCGCCCGACCTGCCCCGGAAGAGTAGGACGCGGCCGTGGCGATGATGGATTTGTCGAGAGACAGGCCGGCCACCGGCGAGGCCCTGCTCGACTGCCGTGACGTGCAGGTGAGCTTCGACGGAGTGATTGCCCTCGCGGGGATAGACCTCTCCATCGCGCCCGGTGAGGTGCTCGGCGTCATCGGACCGAACGGTTCTGGCAAGACGAGCCTCGTGAACGTCATAAGCGGCTACTACCGTCCGACCGGCGGCGGTGTCACCTTCGCGGGTCAGAGGATCGATGGCTTGCGTCCGCAACAGATCCGGGCGCTCGGGATCGCTCGTGTGTTCCAAAACCTGCGCCTCTTCGACAACCTCACGGTCGTCGAGAACGTAGAGGTCGCGATGGCTGTGGATCTCGCGCGGACGAGGGGAGTGGCGCAAGCCTCCGTAGGAGCGATGGTCTGGAGACGCCAGCGCCGCCTGCGTCGCGAAGCGCGCTTGAAGGCGGTGCGCCTCCTCGAGGACAACGGCTTCGCCGGGCATCTCGACACGAAGGCCGGCTCCCTGTCCTACGGCCAGCGAAAGGAGATCGAGCTCCTGCGAGCGCTCGCCGACCCGCCGCAGCTGCTGCTGCTCGACGAGCCAACTTCGGGTGTCTCTCGTGCCGAGGCGGAGCAGGTCGGCGAGCGCATCGCACTCTGGAGGGAGCGCACTGGTTGCACACTCCTGATCGTGGAGCACCGCCTCGGCTGGCTCTTCGATCTCGCCGAGCGCATCGTGGTCTTGAACTCCGGGAGCGTGATCGCCGAGGGATTGCCCGAGGTCGTTGCGAACGACCCGGAAGTCCGCACTGCATATGTGGGTACGCGCGATGACCACTGATGTGTCCACCGCGTCGCTGCTGCACCTCGATGCCGTCTCCGTCGCCTACGGCGAGACAGTCGTGCTGCGGGACCTCACCCTGTCGGTGGCACCAGGCGAAGTGCTTGCCGTCGTGGGCCCGAACGGAGCAGGTAAGACAACGCTTCTGAACGGCATCGTCGGTCTGGCGAGCGTCGTGGCAGGGTCGGTCACGTATGACAGCCGCAACCTGCGGAACATGCGCCCGGAGCGAGCGGGAGGAATGGGCATCGCATACGTGCCTCAGGGTCGCTGGCTCTTCCCGTACGCCAGCGGAACGATGAACCTCTGGAGCGGTGGCTATCCGAGGCGTGACCGACGAGCCGTGGATCGGGACGTGAAGGGATTCCTGTCGCGCTGGCCGGTCGCGCAGAGGGTATCCCGGCGCAACGCGAACGTGATGAGCGGGGGCGAACAGCAGGTGGTGGCGATCGGACGCGGCCTCGTAGCCGAGCCGAGGCTGCTCCTCATCGACGAACCCTCCCTCGGGCTGGCCCCCGTGCTCGTAGAGGAGGTGTTCCGCGTCCTCACCGAGATTTCGGGCGGGTTGTTGGAGAAGAACGCCGCCATCATCCTCGTCGAGCAGAACGTCAACATGGCGCTCGAGATCGCCGACCATGTCTGCGTCCTCGCCGCTGGCGAGATAGTGCACGACGGCCGCAGGGGAGAGCTTCCGGCCTCACAGATCGGCGACCTCTACCTGCACTGAACAACGCCGAAGGAGAACGCGTGCGGTTTTTCATCCAGCTACTCATCGAGGGTATTGAGGAAGGGAGCGTTTACGCTCTCTGGGCCCTCGGCTACGCGGTCGTCTATCAGGTCTTGGGACTGATGAACTTCGCCTTCGGCGACACGCTGCTGCTCTGCCTCTACCTGGTGACGGGACTCGAGGTGGGCTTTCACATGTCACCGTGGATCGCTCTGGCGCTGGCGCTCGTGCTGGCGGCGGTGACCTCGATGTTCGTCGAGCGGCAGATCTACTCGCGGTTCACGAACCGTCAGCAACTCGAGGCGGGTTTCATCGCTGCTCTTGCGTGTGCGTACATCCTCCGCAACATCGCCACGGCAGTCTGGGGTCAGGCACCGTTGGCGTTTCCGTCTTTCTTCGGCAACTCGGTCTACACGATCGCCGGAATCAAGATCGCGAGCGACGGGCTCATCATGCTCGGAATTGCAATCGGGGTCATGGCCCTGTTCGGCCTTTACCTGCGCATGACCAAACTGGGCCGCGGGATAGTGCTCGCCGGCCAGGACCGTCAAAGCGCAGCGGTCGTCGGCATCCCCGTAAGGGGGATCATCACGGTCGTCTTCGGCGTATGCGGCGTCGTCGGGTTCATCGGAGCGGCGCTGTTCGCCAACCTCTTCGGTGGCCTCAACTCGACGCTCGGCTTCTACATCACATTCCAGGCCTTCATCGCGGCGACTGTCGGCGGCGCCGGCAGCCTGGCCGGCAGCGTGGTCGGCGGACTCCTCCTTGGAGTCATCGAGTCGCTGGCTGTCGGGTACGTCTCCGGCAACTTCGCTCAGGCGCTCGCCTGGGCCGCCATGGCGGTGCTAGTGCTTCTTCGGCCGCGGGGCATCCTGGGCCGGGCACAGGTGGAGCGGGTCTAGCTCGGCTCAAGGGGGAGGTCCGGCGACCGTCCGCCGGCGTCCCGCCTCGATCGCCCGGCCGCCTGTACGTGGCGGCATATTCTGGGGCTCTCCCTCAGGACTGGAAGAGGGGGTAGAAAACAGAAGTGAGATCACTGTTGTGTTTTTGCACTTGATCAGGCTAATATTGTCGTCTGATCGGCACAGCCAAGAAGGGATGGACCGGACTCCTTGCCAGCAGTGCCCGCTACACCAAAGGGAATCCGTACACGTGCGCTCATACTGGAATCGGCTCGTCGCATCTTCGCACGGGACGGATATGTAGCAGCGAGGATGAGCGACATCGCCGATGAGGCGGATTTGTCGCTCGGTGCCGTGTACCGGTACTTCGAGAACAAAGAGAACGTGTTCAGCGATCTCGTTCTCGGAATACATGAGGAGCTCTTCGATGCCAGTCGAGCTCAAGCGCACAGTCTCAAGGTCGATCCTTTTGGGGCTCTCTACGAGTCGAATCTTGGGTATCTCGTTCATTACTTCGAGAATGGCGACGTCATGCGCTCGCTCGTGGAGGCGGCCACCGTGGACGCGCGGTTCCGCGAACAGTGGTGGCGGATGCGCGACCGGCACGTCCAGCGGTTCATCTCGGTCGCGAGGGCGAGCTTCGGTAAG
>JAJYVX010000148.1 GCA_021791795.1 Actinomycetes bacterium
CGGGTACCGGCGGCAGGAGCTCGAGAAGCGCTCCAGACGGGGTCTTTCGCCCGGGCGTCCCGCCGAGGCGGATCGGGAGGATGATCGCCTGGGGGCTCGGCTCGGCTGGCGCGTCGGCGGCTGACGTCTGGACTCCACCGACGTCGCCGTCTTCTCGTTGGGCAAGGTGCTCGTCATCGACGGCGAAGTCCTCCGCCGGGTCGTAGTCCGCGACATCGTCGTCGAGATCGAGCAGGCCGAAGGCGTCGTCCACGAATTCCCCTATGCCGCGAGCGCACGGTCGGAGACGTCAGCGAGTTCGACGATCCGGACCGGACGCGGCTCGGAGAGCCCCGACTTCAGGTTGGCAGTGCCGGGGATGCGGAGCATCCGAGCGGGGTCTGCAGGCACCGTCTTGTCGAATCGTCGACCTGCCTCGACCTCGAAGAGGTGCAGTAGCGATGCCTTCCATCGCTGTAGCGCTTCGGCTCCTGCCTCAGAGCGCCAGTCGAGGGGCTCCTCGAGCCCGCACCAGACGTGGAAGCCTCCGCCGGTATGGATGAGCAGGGTGACCGTCAGTGGGAATGCCTTGATCAACTCGAGCGCTTCGGCCTCGGTCGGCAGCGGGAGGTCGCCAGACTTGTCGGCGAGCTTGTGGGCACCGCCCTGGCAGTCGACGTCAGCGACGAGGGCGGGGACGCCGTAGGAGACCTCCTTCTTGCCCCGCGCGCTGATGTCGAGCCCTGGTTGCTGCGGGGCGACGTTCACGTAGGCCTGCCGCCCGGCTTCCACGATCTCGGTCGCGAGCGCAACGAAGCGGTCGACGTCGTGGACCGACGCACGCTTGGTCCTGGCGCCACGGTTCCCATCGGCGGCGAGGCTCGTCACCGCCAGCTGGGCGCCATCGGGCCAGACGAGGTCGTCGTAGATCACCTTGTGGAACCGACGCATCGCGTCGGCGTCGATGAGCGAGGCGAGGTCGACGGTGAGCGGCATGCCGTTCCTGTGCAGCTGTCTGCGAACCGGCTCACCTTGTTCACCGCCGCCGTGTCTTCCCAGGTCGGGGCGTTGCGCAGGCTGTCACATTACGATGGCCAACCTGTCCAATCTGGCCAATGGGATGTCACCACCCCTGCTCGCGGTGCAAAACCGAGGCAGGAAGCTCGTCCGGCATCCGTCATGCGGCGTCACGCGGTCGTAATGATCGGCTCGACCAGAGCGTTGTTCGGTGCCCCGGCGCCGCTCAGGGGTGCCCCTCGAGGGGGCGCTCAACGCCTCGCAAGACGGTCACGAGTCCGACGTGCCTGTCCAATGGACAGAGAGCCCTCGCGAAACAGGGCCCTTGCGCTGGACTTTCGTCGGATGGTCAGGCTGGGCACCCCTCTGTGGGGAAACAGAGGCTCCCATAGAGAGGGCGCAGAGACACCACTAACATTACGGGCGTCGTAAAGGAGGCGTGCTCTCTACTGGGCAGTCTCTTATATATATACATGTCCATCCTGTCCACTATCTATCTATCTATCTATCTACCAGGCATTTCGTAGGAAAAATCGGGTGTCCAACGGCTGGACACGACTTGTCCAGCCCTGGACAGGAGTGCGTTGTCGCAGGTAAAGACCGTTTCGGCCGACCCCTCTGCCGAGCTAGCCTGCACCTGTGCCACCGAGGGGTCCTGGATGGGACCGCCGTCGAGCCTGTGGCGCCTGCGCCCGGTGGGCCATCACCCTCGTCGAGCCATTGCTGCCGATCAGGCGACAGGAGGGCCTCGACGCTCGTCTTGTGGAGGCTGCTGCGGCCGACCCCGAGCTCGTTGCCCTCTGGTTTGCCGGGGTGACCTCCGACGTGGCACGCACCTTGCCGAGCGACGACGCCTGGCGGACGGTTGTTCGCGAGGATGCCGCAAGTGGCGTCCGGACGGCCCCGGACCGCTCTGGAACTCAGGCGGGGAAGACGCCGCCTACCCAGGCGCTCTCGGAGGCTCCTGAGGCCGCCCAGGCACCTTGCTGGCCGTCGGGTGAGTGGTTCGGTACTTGGCGGGACGGAACGGACCTCGTCGAGCTGGTCTGGGGATCGCCAGAGCTCGACCCCGGCCTGGTTCCGCTCGCGGACGGCCTGTCGCCACGAGGGGCCCGGGTGCTCGTGGCGAGCCTCGCCGGCTGGCGCTGCGCCTGGGTGGAGGCGAAGCACCTGGTCGAGGCGGCCGGGAAGCTTCAGCCGGTCCACGACCTCGCTGACGCACTGCGATGGGCCTGCTGGCGTCGCCGCGCCTACGGGATCCCGCCCGCGGAGGACGTCTGGCCCTACGAGTCGGCGCACAACTGGGCGCGAAGGGCCTTTGAGCTCCTCGAGGACGGTACCGAGCCTGACGAGGCCGAGATCGAGCGCGACGTGCGCTGGCACCGCATCGGCGAGCAGGGGGCCTGAGCGAGCCGATCCTCCAGGCGGTGCACAGGGCCGGCATGCGCACGGCGACGTTCGAGCCCATCGACCTCAACTGCCTCGGCGAGCTGACCGTCGGCGTCGTCGCCGCAGCCGCGGATGACCGCCAGGCGGAGGTCGGCGATCTCCTGCATCGGATCGACGCCGCCGGCGGATCCTTCGCCGTGAGCTGGGCGCTCGCTCTCGCTGCCGCTCGGGCCGACGTCCGTTGCCTGGAGCCAGACGACGGGGGCGAACCACCGTTGGTGGTCGCTGGAGCGGCCGCCCTCGCCGAGGCCGTCCTGAGCCGTGCAGCGACCGGCCAGGTCTTCGACGCATCGGCTCGCTTCCTCGGGAGCAGCCCCGAAGTCCGCTCCACCACCCTCTCGGTGCTCGTCTCGGTCGCCGCCAGTCTGCGAGCCGTGGCGTCCTGATGCCCGCCCCTAAGGTCGCCGTCATCGGGTTGCCCGGTCTCGCGCGCGCCCTTGCGGCCGCTGGCTACGACGTGCTGGCGGGCGGAGCCACCGGCGCGGCGGAGGTCACCGCGGCCGTGCGCGAGGCTGCAGCGGCGGGCCGCACCTACGTGGCGATCGTCGCCGGCGAGGAGCCGGCGTTGCGCCAGTGGGTAGCCCTCCAGATCCGCCGCAACGTCGCGGTGCTCGTCGCCCGCTCCGACCTGCTCGGCTTCGACGACGTCCCGTCCGGTGCGCGCACCGTGGACCTGCCGGCCGACGTCGACGCGATCATGGGCTGCTTCGGCGCTCCGGCGCGCGGCGCTCCTGCTGGCACGGTCGTGATCAGCGCCGACGGACACCTCCTCGTGGCCACGCCGCCCGCCGCGGAGCAGCCCGGGCCGGTCCTCCCACCGCCGAGCCCGTTCGAGACCGACCCTCAACCCTTCCCCGACGCCAGCTCGCCCGTCCCGCCGGTCCACCTGCCGGCGGCCCCGTCGTCGGTGCCGCCGCCGTCTTCGCCGTCGGCCGTGCGGAGCGAGCCCATGCCGGTCCAGGTCGCCGCTGATGGGCACGGCTCAGTCCCGGCGAGCCCGGTCCGGAGTGCACCGGATCTCCCGCCGTCCGCCCCGCTCCCCGACCTCCGCCCACCGGTGCCGACCGAGCGGGGATGGGTCGCCCCGGTCCAGCGCAGCGAGGTCATCCCCGAGACGCTCGACCCCGAGGTCCTGTTCCGTCCCCGGGCCAGCTCAAGGTCTGCGCCGTCGAGGTCGAAGCTCGCCCCGGTGGTCGTCACCTTCTCCGGCAAGGGCGGTGTCGGCAAGACAGCGACCGCCCTCGCCCTCGCCCAGCGAGCGGCGCGCAAGGGCGGTCTCCCCCGAGTGCTCCTCGTCGACGCGAATCGTGGCCAGGGCGACGTCCGCAAGTACCTGCGTCTGCGCTCCGGGGCGTTGCCGAGCGTGTTCGACGCCGCTGCCTCCGGCGACCCACGCCGTGCGATCGTCCCGCCCAAGCAGTTGAACGCCGCCCGGGACGAGGCTCTGCCACCGCTCGCGTTCGGGGTCGTGCTCGCGCCCGACGACGAGCACGCGGACCCAGGCGCCGTGCCGACGGCCGCCTACCGCTCGGCGGTCGACTACGCCCGGGAGCGCTTCGACCTCGTGGTCCTCGACACCCAGATCGTCGAGGCGGCCGATACGTCTGGGCTCATCGACGACCTCGTCGTCCCGCTCCTCGGCGAGGGGGCTCACGGTGTGGCGCTCTCCGACACCTCGATGGCGGGCGTATCGAACACCCTCGCCCGGGTGAACATGCTCATCGCCCGTGGCGTCTCGAGGGACCGCCTGATGCTCGGCGTCAACCGGGCCTCGCCAGAGTCCGGCCTCGACGAGGAGCTCATGCGACGGCGCTCCGAGCTGCTCGCCACCTGGGTCGGCATGGTCACCTCCGACCCGAAGGTCGCCAGCGCTTTCGAGCAGGGGTACGTTCCCGGCGACCCGGATGCTCCGGAGACGCCCGAGTACACCGCGATGCTCGACGCGATCCTCCATCGGGTGACCGGTCTCGTCGCCTTCGACGCCCACCTCGAGGACCGCTCCAAGCCCCGGCGTCGTTCGGGCGGGCTGTTCCGGCGACGGGGCTGAGGATGTCGGACCGGCGCGGCGACCCTGGTCTGGAGCCGGGGCTGCTCGACGAGCTGTTCCCGGTCGTCCGCAGCCCCGGCGAGGGCCGGGAGAGGAGCAGCCGGGCGGCGGTGCCACGGCGAGCGACCACGTCCCGCCCGGACGGCCTTGCCCCGAAGGTCCTCGGGTCTGAGCCGCCGGACGCCCCCGAGCTTCCTCAACCAGGAGCAGTGGGCGATTCGTCGGCCAACGCTCTCACGACGGCACGCCCTCGCCAACGCCGGGCGGTGGCCGTCGGCATCGCCTGTGCAGCGCTTGCCGTCGTCGTCCGGCTCACTCTCGCCCACCTCCTCCCGGCTGACGACGTCGCTCGTCTGAGCTCGAGCGAGCTCGGTCTCGGCGCCATGGTCGTGGTCGCGTTCACGTGGCTGTGCGCACGGGCCAGCGCGTCGGTCGCCGTCTGCCTGGCGATCGCCTGCGCAGTGGCGAGCCTGGACGTTGCCGCCCCGGTCGGGGTCGGTCTCGTGCTCCTCGCCGCGATGATCACTCGGCGGCGCTAGCCCCCGACCACCAGCGCCCAGGGCCGCCCGCTGTGCTCGGCCACCTCGAGGACCTCGCCCGCCAGGTCGGCCACCAGCGCCCGGCCACCACCCGCCCGGGCCCGCCCGGAGCCCGCCAGGTCGGCCAGCACCACCTGCTCGCTCGCACCACCTGCCCTCGCCCGGCCCACGGTCACCCCCCGGCGGTGCGAGACCGCCATTGGCGCCGCCCTCTTCCTCGTCGGAGGCGAGAAGGAGGGCACGAGGATGTGCGAGACCAGGTGGTTTCGGTCCCGTCCGGAGACCATCGAGGCGGTCCGCTTCGACGGCCGGAACGCCCGAGAGATCGTTGCCTGGGTGACGGCCTCGGGCGGCACGGCGCGCCTCGAGGAGGCGGGCAGCCTCGTGCTCGGCACCGGCGCGAGCGAGCAGCTCCTGCTCTACGGAGCGATCGTCGTCCGCGACGGCGCCGGTCGCTTCCGGGCCTTGTCACCACCGGAGTTCGAGGCCCGTTTCGAGGAGCTCGAGCCGGCGCTCGCCAGTTGAGCGCCACCCGATTCGAGACCACCTGCACAGGCCTGGGCGTGCAGGAGCAGACCGAGCCCACGAATGGCGCTCACCCGTGGAGCGAGAGGTGGTGCGCGCTGCTGGACCGCATCCTCGCCGGGCGCGGAGCAGAAGCGCTGGACCGGTCGCGTCTATCCGGCTCGACGGCAGTCGTCGTCCTGCCGTCGTTCGTCTGGATCGACCCTCGAGTCGACCTTGGACGGAAGGGCAGAGGTCGCGACGGCGCCCACCTGCGCTTCCCCGCCAGAGTCGTCTGGCCCGACGGCGCCGTGGTGCTTGTGCCAGCGGGCGAGAGCGTCGTGCTCAAGTGGGAGGCATCCGGCGTCGGCGTCGTCGCCTCCGGCACGACCGAGGTCGTTGCCGGCACACCAGAGCGCGCCGGCAACGCCGGCACGGCTCTCGGCCTCGGCCTCGTCCCGGTGTCGATGGACGCAACGTCAATGCCGCGCCGGCGCGCCCTCTCGGAGCTCGACCGGCTTGTCGAGGACGGGACGCTCGCCTGTTGGGAGGCGCGCCAGGTGCTCGAGCGCCACGCCGAGTGGATGCTGCGCCACCGTCACGCCGCCGTCGCTGCCGAGATCAACCCGGAGACGACCACGCGCCTGTTCGACGAGACCGACCTCGAGGTCGTGCGCGCCGAGCTGCTGCTCGGCAACCCCGAGCGACGGATCTCACCCGCCTACGACCGGATCATCGAGCGCTGCCTCGCACCCGGGGCCTTCGCCCGCGTGGACCCGATGCGTCGGGTCATGACCTCGCTGCGCTCGGTCGCCGAGACCGCCCTTAGGCGCCGGCTCGAGGATCCCCACGTCGGCCGCAAGGTGCGTCGACTCTTGCGTGAGGAGACCTTCGCCGACCTCGACGAGTTGCTCAGCCGCTACCGGGAGCTGTGGCCACGTGACGCGATCGGGGTCCGCCGGGTTGCGGCCGCACTCGAGGTGATCGGCACGGCCGCTCCCATCATCTCGAGCCTCGCCGGTGTCGGCTCGGCGATGAGCCAGGGAGACGGCTCGAGCTGTTGAGTGCGCCTAAACATTCGTCCGAGAAGGTCGTTTTTCAACAACGTGAGCGGCATCGACTTGTCCCGACAGACATGTCCGCTGCCAGCACAGGGTTGCGTGTTGCGCGACGCGTTCGGGGCGAGGCGCTCGCCGGCCTGGCGATCGGGGTGCTCAGCCCGGCCGATCTGCTCGAGCTCGCGGCGAGCGAGGACGGGAGGGCACTTCGTCGCATCCTGGTCCGCACGGTCCTGCGTGAGCTCGGATGTACGGAGCGACGCTGCGGACAGCTCGTCGAGCTGCTCCGGCGTCTGGCCAAGGTCGACGACGACTGTTCCAGTCGAAGCCTGACGCTCGGGTGGCTTCTGGATCGACGCACGAGCGGCCAGAGGGTCACTGCTTTCGCGGACGTCCTCGTGTCCGGTTGCCTCTCCGGAGCACCTCGATCGGCGCCATCAACCGGCTGGCCGTATGCCGCCCAGGCGCAACGTCAGGATCCGACCCGATCCTGAGCGTCCTGCACAGGCAAGTCGTGATGGACGACACACTGGTCGACGACCTGGAGGCGCTCTCCAGGCTCGTCGTCGGCACCCCGGAATGGCGCGAGATCGTCGAGCGGATCCTCGCCGCTCACGAGGAGACGGTCTCCGTCGTGGCCCGCAAGGTCTCCCGACAGCCCGGTCTCACCTGGGAGAACCATCGTGACGACATCGTGCAGCTCGTCCGCGAGACGCACTGGCGAATGCTCGAGCACATCGGTGCTGGCTTCACCTTCCCGGTGCCCTTCGAGGCCTGGGAGGCGGCACTTTGCGTCCGAGCGCGCAGCGCGGTCCGAGCGTGGGCCGAATCGGTCGAGGTGACCGGCATCTCCAGCTACTCGGGCGTCGCGCGCCGTCGGCGTGCGCTGCACGAGCTGCGCGAGCGCTTCGAGGTCGACCTCGGGCTTCTGATGAGCGACGAGGAGGTCGTCGAGACCTACAACGATCGGGTGCACCCCGACGATGACGGGCGGCGCAAGCACAGCGCTCAGGCGACCGGCGACGACCTCGCTGGGGTGAGCATCGCGAGGGGCATGGACCTCGCGTACCTGCCGAGCGCGGAGAC
>JAJYVX010000149.1 GCA_021791795.1 Actinomycetes bacterium
GAGAACCCCGCCCAGTCTGAGGCCGACGGCCATCGCGCCGAGGCTCTGCTCCAGGGCCTCGACCACCTCGTCGTGCAGGACATGTTCCTCACGCGCACTGCGGAGATGGCGGACGTCGTGCTGCCCGCCTCCGCCTCCTGGTGCGAGGCCGAGGGCACGGTCACGTCAAGCGAGCGGCGCGTGCAGCGCGTGCGCAAGGCCCTCGAGCCGCCGCCCGGCGCGCGCGACGACCTGGAGATCCTCTCCCTCCTGGCCCGTCGGCTGGCGCGGGACTGGGGCACGCCGACGGCCGAAGCGGTGTGGGACGAGTGCCGCAGCCTCTCGCCCATGCACCGCGGCATGTCGTATGCCAGCCTCGAGGCCCTCAAGGGCATCCAGTGGCCGTGCCCCGATGAGACGCACCCCGGCGCCAAGTTCCTCCACGACCGGCTGTGGCGCGATCCGGTCGAGGGACCGCAGGCGTCCTTCCACGCGACCGCCTACGAGCCCCCGCTCGATGCCCTTACGCCGGAGTTCCCGATCCGCCTGACCACGGGGCGGCGCCTCGATTCGTTCAACACGGGCGTGCAGTCGGGCGGCTATGCCTCCCCGCTGCGTCACTCCGAGGCACTCGAACTGTCGCCGGAGGACCTCGAGCGGCTCGGCCTCCCGGAGGGCGAGACCGTGCGAGTGGCCTCTCGGCGCGGATCGATCGACGTGCCGGTAGCCGTCGACGCCGGGCTCCGGCCCGGGCTTGCCTTCATGACGTTCCACTTCCCCGACGACGTGGCGACGAACCTGCTGACGCTCGACGCCTGGGACCCGAAGTCGGGAACCGCCGAGTTCAAGGCGACGGCGATCAAAGTCGAGCGTCTCGACGATCAGGAAGCGCCGTCGGCGGCTACGGGCGACGTGTCGGCCGGGAGCGTCCCTGAGAGAGTTGGAGCCTGATGGATCTGCGCGTGACTGCTGCCCCGGCAACGCAGGAGGAGAGGGCAGCCGTCGACTCGGTGCTCGGACTCCCGACGTCCGGCTGGTCCGGCGGGGAACGAAGTCCGTTCGACGGGAGGGTCGCGTTCAGCGGAGTGCCGGACGGCGCTCGTGGCAACGGCCGGCACAAAGGTGCCGCTGAGACGCGGCGCGATCTACTGCTGCCGGCGCTTCACGCCCTGCAGGAGCGGATCGGCCACATAAGCCCGGAAGGTCTCGGCTACGTCTGCCGCCGCCTGGAGGTGCCTCCTGCCGAGGCCTACGGCGTGGCGAGCGCCTACGCGCTCTTCTCGTTCGACGCTGGACCCGAGCTCGTCGTGCACGTGTGCGACGACATCGCCTGCCTCGCGGCGAGCGGACGGCCCGAGCCCCCGGCCGCGTCTCCCGGCGTGGCCAACGGCCACAGCCCAGGTGTCGGCGGTCCGGCTTCCGTCGGGGCGATCGCTTGGCGGCCGAGTCCATGCCTTGGTCATTGCGAGCACGGCTCGGCGGTGCTCGCGCAGCGTTCGGGCGAGGAAGGGGGTCGGACGACGCTCGCCCCGTTCACCTCCGCCGACTACCAGAAGCTCACCGACCTCGGCCCGAGCCTCGGCCTCGCAGCGATGGCAGGGCCGGACGTTCGCGTGCCTCAGGCAGCCACCGATCGAGCGTCGCTCCGCCTCTTGAGGCGCGTCGGCGTGGTCGACCCGGAGTCGCTCGACTCGTACAGGGCGGCGGGAGGTTACGAAGCGTTGCGTCGGGCTATCGCTCTCGGCCCGGCTGGCGTCATCGAGGAGCTGAAGCAGGCGAAGCTGCTCGGCCGGGGCGGGGCGGCGTTCCCGACGGGGCTCAAGTGGGAGGCCGTCGCCCGCAACCCGGTGCGCCCTCACTACTTCGTCGCAAATGCGGACGAGTCCGAGCCGGGCACGTTCAAGGACCGGGTGCTCCTGGACCACGACCCGTACGCCCTTGTCGAGGCTCTCACCATCGCCGGCCTCACGACAGGGGCGGAGCGCGGCTATGTCTACCTGAGGGGCGAGTACCCACTCGCCGAGAGCAGGCTGCTGCATGCCGCCGAGGAGGCCCGTCGAAAGGGCCTTCTCGGCGAGGATGTGATGGCGAGCGGGTTGAACTTCGACCTCGAGGTCCGCCGAGGTGCCGGTGCTTACATAGCAGGCGAGGAGACCGCTCTCTTCAACTCGATCGAGGGCAGGCGCCCGGAGCCGCGGAACAAGCCGCCCTACCCGGCCGACAGGGGTCTGTTCCAGAAACCGACCGGCGTGAACAACGTCGAGACGCTCTTCTGCGTCCTCGAGATCCTGAGCCGCGGCAGCCTCGAATTCGCCGCCTGCGGTACAGAAGGCTCTACCGGGACGCGTCTGTTCTGCCTCTCCGGATGTGTCACCTCCCCCGGCCTCTACGAGGTGCCCCTCGGGACGACGCTGCGGACTCTCCTCGATCTTGCCGGAGGGGTGCGCGGCGACCGGCCGATGAGAGCAGTGCTGCTCGGAGGCGCGGCGGGGAGCTTCGTCGGGCCGTCGGATCTGGACATGCCTCTCTCGTTCGAGGGGGCCCGGGAGGCCGGCACCACACTCGGCTCGGGCGTCGTCGTGGTGTTCGACGACACGGTTGACATGGCGGACATCCTCCGCCGGATCGCACAGTTCTTCCGCGACGAGTCGTGCGGTCAGTGCGTGCCCTGCCGCGTGGGGACGGTGCGGCAGGAGGAGTTGCTCGCCCGTATCGCGTCGGGAACCCTCATCGGGTCGGAGGGCGACGAGCTGGCTCTTCTCGCCGACCTCGGGGTCGTCATGCGGGACGCCTCCATCTGCGGTCTCGGACAGACCGCAAGCTCCGCCATCGAGTCCGCCGTCCGGCGCGGCCTCGTATCCACCGAAACCAGAGGTCCTGTTTCATGACGCTCACCGCCCCCGTCTCCCTCCGCCGCCAGGTGCCCCTCACGATCGACGGCCAGCCGGTGACCGTGTTCGAGGGCGCGACGATCCTCGACGCCTGCAGCCAGCAGGGAGTGGAGGTTCCTACGCTCTGCTTCCTCGAGACGCTCACACCGGTGAACGTCTGCCGGATCTGCGTGGTCGAGGTGACGGGCTCGAGGGTGCTCGTGCCCGCCTGCTCGCGCAAGGTCGAGCCCGGCATGGAGGTGCAGACCGCCTCGGAACGGGTGCGCACCAGTCGTCGCATGGTGCTCGAGTTGCTCGGTTCGTCGGTCGATCTCTCGCTCGCAGGCGACGACGTACAGCGCTGGATCTCGGAGTACGGTGCCAGGCCGGAGCGCCATGGAAGGCAGGCGACCGGCGACGAAGGCGATGCCGGCAGCGTGGACGGAGTTGTCCGCGGCTCCACCCGTGACACAGCACATGCCGGCCACCACGCCGCGCCTTCGGGCGACGCCGCCCTCACCGTGGCCCAGCCGGTGAAGCGCGACAACCCTCAATACGTGCGCGACTATTCGCGTTGCATCCTCTGCTACAAGTGCGTGGAAGCTTGCGGTGTCGACGCCCAGAACACCTTCGCCATTGCGGTGGCGGGAAGAGGCTTCGACGCTCGGATCTCCACCGAGTTCGCCATCGACCTGCCCGACTCGGCCTGCGTCTACTGCGGGAACTGCATCGGCGTCTGCCCCACGGGAGCGCTCATGTTCGTTTCCGAGCACGACATGCGTGCCCGGGGCGAGTGGGACGAGAGCCGCCAGAGCGTCACCCGCACCGTCTGCCCCTATTGCGGCGTGGGCTGCAACCTCGAGTTGCACGTACAGGACAACCGCATCGTGAAGGTGATGTCGCCCCTCGACCATGACGTCACCCGCGGCAACCTCTGCGTGAAGGGTCGCTTCGGCTTCGAGTTCGCCCAGGCCCGGGACGGTGGCGCCTCCTGAGAGGCGGGGCATGGACAGACGGGACACGTCTGACACGAGGGGCGCCGGCCGAGCCGGCGATCCACGCGACGTTCGAGACCCGCGCAACCTCGCTTCCACCGCCCCGCTGTTCGGTGCGTACCTGACGGCTCTCGACCGCCAGCAGGGCGACTGGCACTGGTTCACGACACCCGGGCACAAAGGGTCGACCCATCTGACCGGAGTGAGCGTCGCGGGCGACGTGGGGCTGTCCGGTGGGGTGGACACGGTCAAGTTTCGCCATGGCTACCTCGAGCAGGCGGAGCAGTTGGCTGCGGAACTGTGGGGAGCGGACATCTGTCGCTTCTCCGTCGCGGGCTCAACCCACGGGAACCAGTCGCTCGCCCTCTCCATCGGGCGCCCCGGCGACGAGGTCGTCGTCAGCCGGACCCTGCACCGCTCGATGTTGCTCGGGATAGTGCTTGCCGGTTTCAAGCCGGTGTGGGTGAGGCCTGGCGTCGATGCGGCGACGGGACTGCCGGCCGGCATCCAGCCAGCAGTCGTCGCAGCCACGCTGGCCGCCCATCCTGATGCCCGGGCCGTGCTCATCGGCGAGCCATCGTACGTAGGGACCTACTCGGACATGTCGGCCCACGCGAGGGTCGCCCATGCGGCCGGGGTGCCGCTCGTGGTCGACGCAGCCTGGGCGGCTCATTTCGGCTTCCACCCGGACCTTCCTCCGCACGCCCTCTCGGCCGGAGCGGACGCCTTGGTGACGAGCGCTCACAAGGTGCTCCCTGCCTACAGCCAGGCGGCGCTCGTCATGGCTCAGCGGGAGCGGATCGACGAGGCGCGGCTCCGGCGTGGCTTCGAGGCGACGTACACGACGAGCCCGTCGGGTCAGATCCTCGCGAGCATCGACGCCGCGCGGGCGCTGCTCGAGCGCGACGGGGAGCAGCTGATCGGGCGCATGCTCGAGTCGGTTGCCGCCGCACGGAGGCGCTTGCACGAGGTGCCCGGCCTCCTCGTCGTAGAGGGAGAGGGAGTCGACCCGGCGAAGCTCGTGGTCGTCCTCTCCGGGACGGGAGCCCACGGCATCGCAGTGGAGAACGAGCTCATCGACTCCGGTATGCCAGTCGAGCTCGCGGACCGGGACACCATCGTGGGGCTCGTTACGATGGCGGACGATCGCGAAGGTGTCATGCGCTTCACCGAGGCGCTCGTCAACTCGATCGAGCGTCACCGAGGGGCTCCGCGGCCCATCTCGCCTGCCGCGAGCTGGACGGTCGAAGCCGAAGCGGTCGTGACGCCGCGGGACGCGTTCTTCGCTCCGTCCGAGCGAGTGCCGTTCAGGTCCGCCGTCGGGCGGCTGAGCGCCGAGCTGGTCGCTCCCTACCCGCCAGGCATCCCCGTCCTCGCGCCGGGCGAACTGGTGAACGGCGACTCGGTCGAGGCGCTCGTCCAGGCGAAGGCGGACGGGTTGCGCATCGCTTACGCGGCGGACCCGAGCCTGCAGACCCTCCAGGTCCTCACCGAGTACTAAGCGCGCCGCCCGCCGGTGGCACCCGCCGCCCGCCGGTGGCACCCGCCGCCCGCTGGGTGCCACCGGCCGGGCGCTGGTCGACCCGGGTCGGTTCGTCCCAGCTCTCGCGCGGGAGCGATCGAGCACCCCGAGCAAGCGGGCGATGCTCCGCAGGGTGCAGATGGATCCCTTCTCGTCCATCTCCGGGCCACCTGCCCGGTAGTTGAACGATGAGGGCCCGCGTCACACGAGCGTCACATGAGCGTCACGCGGGCGGCTGCGCGGTCAGCCTTGTTCGAACACCACCTCGCCGCCGACGAAGGTGAGAGCTGCGCGACACCCGGCGATCCCCCCGTCCGCCCGGTCGACGGCGAAGAGGTCACGATCGAGCAGCACCATGTCAGCCGCTTTGCCGACCGAGATGGAGCCAGCGACCTCGTCGAGCGAGTTCACCCGGGCTGACCCGGCGGTGAAGTAGCGCACGGCGTCCTCGAGCCCTACACGCTCGTCCGGCAGGAACGGCGAGGCGCCGTCACGACCGTCTTCGGGTGGCGGCGTCCGGTTCACTGCCACGTGCATCTCGGCGAACGGGTCGGGCGTCGATACCGGCCAGTCACTGCCGAAGGCGACGTGCGTCCCGCGGCGGGCGAGGCTCCCGATCGGGTACTGCTGAGCCGAGCGCTCCGGGCCGAGAAACGGCATCGTCAGCTCGACCATCTGCGGTTCCTCGCACGCCCAGAGCGGCTGGAAGTTGGCGGTGACCCGGAGCGCGGTGAAACGCTCCAGGTCCTCGGGGTGGACGACCTGGAGGTGGGCGAGATGATGGCGGGCCAACCCGGTGGGGTTGTGCTGGCGAGCGGCCTGCACGGCGTCGAGGGCTTCACGCACCCCTCGGTCGCCGATGGCATGGACGTGCACTTGGAACCCCTCGGCGTCCAGCCTGACCAGGTACTCACGCAGGTCTGCCGGGTCGACGAAGGAGATGCCGCAGTTGGACGTCTCGTGCCCGTGGCAGTCGAGGTAGGGGGTGAGCATGGCGGCGGTGAAGGTCTCGCAGACGCCGTCTTGCATGATCTTCACCGATGTCGCCCGGAACCGGTCCGAGCCGACGGCCTCGGACCGGTTCCGGGCGGCCACGAGGTCGTCCACCTGATCGATGCCCCTCGCGCGGTTCCACCAGAGCGCTCCGACCACCCGGGCCGTGAGCTGCCCCTTTGCCGCGAGCGACAGGTAGGCGTCCAAGGCTTTCGCGCCGTCACCGGAGACGGGCACCCAGGCGTCCTGCCAGGAGGTGATGCCGAGCGAGTGCAGGTACGCCTGCGCGGTCAGTATGCCGTCGGCGTAGTCCTCCACCGTGAGCGGGGGGAGGATGCGCTCGACGATGTCCATGGCGCCTTCGTGCAGGGCCCCGGTCGGGTTGCCCACCTCATCCCGCTCGATCCGGCCGTCCGGAGGGTCGGGCGTCGCGGCTGTGATGCCCGCCAGTTCGAGCGCCCGGGAGCTCGCCCAGGCGCTGTGGTGGTCACGGTTGGGGAGGAAGACGGGCCGGTTGCCGACGACGCCGTCGAGGTCCGACGCGAGCGGGATGCCGCGGGGAAACGCCGCGAGAGACCAGCCTCCCCCTCGGATCCAGGCTTCGTCGGGGTTCTCGCGCCCGTAGCGCCCGACCAACTCGAGATAGTCGGCCCGTCTGTCGGAACCCGTCAGGTCGCACCTCGCCATCTCGATCCCCGCCATCGGTGGGTGGATGTGCGCGTCGACGATCCCGGGCATGAGAGTCCGTCCCGCCCCGTCCACGATCTCTGTCGTGGCATCGCAATGGGCGCGCACGTCCCCGACGGAACCGATGGCCGTCACTTTCCCGTCGCGGACCGCGACGGCCTCGGCGACAGGCAGATCGGCGTCGCAGGTGAACACGGTGGCCCCGAGGACGGCGACGTCTGCGGGCCGGCTCACGAGACAGCCTCGAGCAGCCACGAGACGACGGTCTCTTCGAGGTAAGCACGGTCATCGGCCCGCCGCGGGAGGTGTCGCTCGTCGGGGAAGAGCAGGAGCGTGTGTGGCACACGTCCCGCGATGAGCCGGTTGACCAAACGGGCGGTGTGGCGGAAGTGGACGTTCTCGTCTATGAGGCCATGCACGAGCAGCAGTCTGCCACTGATGTCGCCGGCGTAGGCGAGAACACTCGATCGCTCGTAGCCCTCAGGGTTCTCGTCGGGAGTCCCCATGTAGCGCTCGGTGTAGAACGTGTCGTAGGCGTCCCAGTGCGTGACAGGGGCGCCGGCGACCGCAGCACGGAACCTGTCGGGCGCGCGTGACA
>JAJYVX010000150.1 GCA_021791795.1 Actinomycetes bacterium
GCCCGTGCCAGCCGAGGAGCGGGAGCACGTCTTCGACGAGCCGGTGCACCTGCTCCAGCGCATAGCCGGCGGGGCAGAACACGAGGTGCTGCACGCCTGCGTCGAGATACGCCTGGATCTGCTCGGCACACTGCTCGGGAGTTCCCCTCACCGAGCTCTCCGGCGTCGAGTCGCTCCACTCGGGCATGTCGAAGTAGTCGTGCAGGTAGGAGAAGACCTGCGAGGTCGCATCCTCGTAACTCGAGCCGACGCAGAACGGAACCTGCGCCACGTTGGCGAGATCCGACTCGGACTTCCCGGCCTGCTCGGCGAAGGACACGATCTTCGCCCACGACTTGGCGAAGCTCTCCGCCGCGTAGAAGTACGTGAGCCAGCCGTCTGCCTTTGTGGCCGCCCGCTTCAGCACCCGGTCGACGTAGCCGCCGATGAGCACGCGTGGCCGTGGCGCGGGGCGAGGGAGCATCCTCACGTGGCGGAAGACACGGCCGTCGTACTCGCCGGACAGATCGTCCTCCTCCCACATCCGGTACAGCATCTCGAGGTTCCGCTCGAAGATACGGCCCCGCTCGGCAAAGGGCACCGCCGTGGCATCGAATTCACGCTCGTACCAGCCGGAGGCGAGCCCGAGCGTCAACCGACCGCGGCTCGCCAGCTGGAGCGTGGCGGTCTGCTTGGCGAGCACGGCGGGCTCACGGATCGGGAGGACGAGCACCCCCGTGCCGAGGGTCATCTCCTTCGTGTGGGCCACGAGGAGGGAGAGGGTCGTGAGCGACTCGTAGAAGGGGAAGGGTCGGCGGGCGCCGAGGAACAGGTGGTCCCATGCCCACAGCGAAGACAGCCCCAGGCGTTCGGCCGTCTCCGCGTACTCGACGAGCGCGTCCAGCTCCGGGTCGTGGTCCTCCGGTGTGAAGTTCTCGAGCGCGAGCCCGTACTCAGCCATGTCCCTCCTAGCAGTCGGACCCTCGGGGCGCGCAGTACCGGCAGAGTGCAACCAACAGGTCCGGCGCCCAGGGGGCGGTCAGCTCAAGACAGCGGCCTCAGCCTAACGAAGCGCGTCTTGTGTTGAGAACTCCCGTACCCGCAATTCGCCGGGGCTTCTCGTCGGGCGAGAAGCCCCGGACGACGGCGCGTCTCAGCTGGCGGCGACGGGTCCGCATGAGGCGGAACGGCCGGCCCCGACGGCGCCGTTGGACGAGGAGCCCTCCAGCGACGACAGGTCGCAGCGCACTGGCGGCCGGTGCCGAAGGCGGCACCCGTGAGCAGGGACTCACCGCCGGCGGGACATCGACTGGACTAGGCCGGGACTAGGCCGAGGTGTCGGTGACCATGGAGAAGCCGACGGTGGATCGGTACCGCTGCTACGACTGCTACCCCGCCGCGGACTGATTCGCTTCGCCCGCGTGCACCTCGGGACGGAGTGACCTGAAGAGACTGGACGACTCAGCGTCGGCGGCAGTGAGCTCCTCGGCGATCGGTACTGCGGCGACTACAAGTTCGAGAGAGTCCCTCTCAACCGCGGCGCGAGCCACTACTTCACCGCTCGGCGCGATGATGCGACTGTCGCCGAAGAACCCATCCGGGCCGTCTCCGCCGCGTTGGTTGCAGGAGATCCACCACTGCCCGTTCGAGAGCGCATTTGCCGGATAGAGGAGGTCCCACCATCGCCTCGTCCCGGTCTCGTAGGCACAGGGATGGAAGACGACTCTCGCTCCTCGGTGCCGGAGCGTCCGGGCTGACTCGGGGAAGTCGCCGTCGAAGCAGATGCAGACTCCGACGGTCCCGATCCCGCCGAGCGAGGCCGTCGAGAACCCCGAGCCCGATTCGAAGACATCGCACTCGGTGCCGTACTGGTACACCTTCCGGTGGACCAGGATCACCTCACCTGCGCTGTCGTACAACACCGACGTGTTGTAGATGCGGCCGTCGTAGCTCTCTGGCACCGAGCCGGCACAGACGGCCATGCGCGACTCAGCCGCGATCCTGGCAATCGCCTCGCTCGCCTCACCGCCGATCGGTTGGGCTGCGGCTCTCGCATCGCGCGCGAGGGTCGACGGGCGATACCCGCACAGCCAGAGCTCGGGGAGCACGGCGACCTCGCAGCCGCGCTCGGCGAGGGTTCTCAGGGCGTCTGAGGCGACTCTCAGATTCGCCGCTGGCTCGCCGGGCTGTGGGAACCACTGCGCAATGCCGATCGTGACCGTGCCGTCGTGCCCCAGCCCGTATGCCATCGGGTGGGAAGGTTAGTGTCCTGCTCGCCGGCGAGGGAGACGTCGCTCACGTGGTCCGAGTCGGCGATCATGAACTGCCGGGCGAGTCCGTGTCGGAATTCCTCCGCCGGGCTGCGGCAGAGCGAGCCGAGGAGACGCTGGCAACCTCTGCAACGCCGCCGTGCTCGACGAAGTCCGCGTCCGCGACGGCGTCGAAGCCACCTACAAGGAGCCCTTCGACCTGCTCTTCTCTTCGCCGAAGGTCTGAATACGGCGATGCGGTGTGGTGGGCCGGGTAGGATTCGAACCTACGAAGCTCGCGCGACAGATTTACAGTCTGCTCCCTTTGTCCACTTGGGTACCGACCCGCGGTCGTTGAGGATATCTCCCCAGGATTAGCTTGCAGCCATGCCCACATTCGACGTCACGTCCGAGGTCGACCTCCAAGAAGTGCGCAACGCCGTCGACCAGGCATCGCGGGAGGTGGCGACCCGCTTCGACTTCAAGGGGACGGGCGCTGCCATCGAGATGAGAGACCACGAGATCACTCTCAATGCCCCGACCGCAGACAGGCTGAAGGCCCTCGTGCAGGTCCTCGAGGAGAAGCTCGTGCGCCGCCAGGTGTCGCTCAAGGCGGTGCACTACGGCAAGGCGGAGGAGGCGACGAAGGCAACGGTCCGCCAGGTGGCGACGCTCAACGCAGGCATCTCGTCAGACCACGCGAAGAAGATCAACAGAATCGTGAAGGAACTGAACTTGAAGGGTGTCTCGTCCCAAGCACAGGGCGACCAGGTGCGCGTCTCGGGCAAGAAGCGGGACGACCTGCAAGCCGTGATCGCCTCGCTCAAGGAGGCGGACCTCGACATCCCTCTGCAGTTCGGCAACTTCCGCGACTGAGGGACCGACCGGGTTGGACCTCCACGGGGCGCCGCCCGCCCACCGGGGAGCCGGTGCGCCTTCGGTGCCCGACTGCGTGACCGTCGAACTGCCCGTGGGTGGCCGGGTCGTCGTCACAAGCGACCTCTTCCTCGGGACGGTGCCGTCGAGGGCGTCTCTCGCCGCCTGCCGGGAGCTCGCGAGCGCGCTCGACGCGGCGGAGGGGTCGGGAGCCCTCGTCGTCGCGGGCAACTTCTTCCAGCTCGGTGGCGAGCCGGTCTCGTGCGAAGGAAAGCCGGTCGCGGACCGCGAGGCGACGGCCCCGCCCGGCGCAGGACCGGCCGAAGCCCTCCGCGCCCACGGAGACCTCGAAGAGGCCGTGCGGCGATACCTCACAAGGCCGGGCCGCCGAGCCGTCCTCCTCCCCGGGACGCAGGACAGGGCGCTCTGCTACGACGCGACCGTCCACGATGCCGCGGCACGCCTCGGCTTCGAGGTCGCTCTCGCGGCGGAGGTCTCCCTCTGGACTCCTCGAGGACCGAAGCTGGTGCGCGTCGAACCCGGGTGGCGGTTCGACTCACGGCACTCGTTCGCGGATCCGAGGGATCGCAACGACACTCCGCTCGGCCAGCACGTGCTACGCGAGGTGTTCCGCTCCCTCCGGACCTCGAAGTCGGGCTGGTTGGAGGGTGTCGACCGGCTGCAGGACCCTGCAGGGCTACCCCGCTTCGTAGCCTCGCGCCTCGCCTACCGCAGGATGAGCAGGTTCGCCTGGTGGCTGCTCCTCCCGGCCGTCGTCGCGGCGATCGCACGGCTGCCCGAGCTCTGGTTCTTCGGCGTCCCGGCGCACCTGCAGGGCTACGCAAGGCCGCTCGCCGAGCTCGTGTTCACCCTCGCGTTCGAGCTCGTCGCGATCTTCGGTGTGCTGGCAGTCGTCAACCACAAGCTCTGGGCGGGTCCTGGCTCGGCCCTGCTCGGGCCACCGGGCGACCGGGCGAACGACCGGGCGAGAGAGGCGGCCCGCGAGCTCGTGGAGGCCGGCTACGCCGGCCTCGTCACCGGGCACACCCTCCAGGCGGAACTGGTCAGTCTCGGGCGCGGCTTCTTCGCCAACACAGGTGCCTGCGGCGAGGTGGTCGAGGAGCGCAAGGCGATCCTCGGCATGCCTCCCGTGTTCGTGCACGAGCGCCAGGTCTCTTTCGTCGAGATCGAGGCCGGCGCCGAGGTGCACTGCCGGCTCCTTCTTGCGAGGCACGAGGAGGCCGCAGCGACCGTCGCCGAGCGACTCCTCGTCGGCCGTCGCCGTGCACCGCTCGAGCTGTCCGTCGTGGCGGCGTTCCCCAACGGGCTCTCGTGGCCGACGGTGCAGGACCCGATACGTCGCCACCGGCCCGTGCGCAGAGTTGCCGCGGCCATCGTGGGGCTCGTCGGGCTTGCCGACCTCGTCTCGGCCCTCGTGCCTTATCAGGTGCGCGGCAGGCTGCACCCCTACCTCGGGTACGTGCCGCTCGGCGCGTCTGCTCTCGCCGGTGCCCTCGACGCACTTGCAGGGCTCGCCCTCCTCTTGATGGCACGCGGCCTGAGGCGCGGCCAGCGCATCGCCTGGGCGGTGGCGGTGACCCTGCTCGGCGTGACCTCCCTGCTCCACATCCTGCGGGAGGGCCAGGTACTCGAGTCGATCGCCGCACTCGCGGTGCTCGGCGGTCTCGTCTGGGCACGCGATTCTTTCCGTGCACGCTACGACCCGCCCTCGCTCCGCTACGGGGTCCAGACGCTCGTGGGAGGCGCGCTCGCCATCACCCTCCTCGTGAGCGCCGTCCTCGAGATCGCCCTCTCCTTCGACCGGGACCGCCACCCACTCGCCTTTCAGACGGCCTTCCTCGCGGCGGCGGAACGGCTCGTCGGGATCGACAGCGTCTCGCTGCCGCACCCGGTGGGGGTCTTCCTCGACCCGGCTCTGCTGGCCGTCGGCTTCGGACTCGCCGTGGTCGCCCTCCTCCTTGCGTTCAGGCCGGTGGTCGACGGACGGCGGAGCTCGAGACCCCGCGGCAGCCGGTCGGCAATTCGACCGCGGGGCGGCACGGTTGCCCTCGCTCCGCTCCCGCTCGCCGCAGCCCACGGCGACAGGGCCGGCAGCGTCAGCACCGCCCGCGACGTCGTTCAACGACGGGGCTCGGGCACTCTCGACTACTTCGCCCTCCGCAGTGACAAGCAACACTTCTTCGCCCGAGACGGCGTCGTCGCGTACGCCATCCACTCGGGTGTCTGCCTCGTCTCCCCCGACCCGATCGGGCCGGTCGAGGAGCGCAGGAACATCTGGGCAGCCTTCAGGCGTTTCGCAGACGAGCACGGCTGGACCGTCGCCGTCCTCGGCGCCGGGGAGGAGTGGCTGCCCATCTACCACCGCTCAGGCCTGCGGAGCCTCTACATAGGTGACGAAGCGGTCGTCGAGGTGGACAAGCTCTCGCTCGACGGCGGGGCGAAGAAGGGCCTGCGCCAGGCCGTGAACCGCATAGCCAAGTACGGCTACACCATCTCGTTCCACGACCCGGCCTCGGTGAGCGATTCTCTCGCTTCCGAACTGCGAAGCGTGATGGAGAAGAGCAGGCGTGGAGGCGTCGAGCGGGGTTTCTCCATGACCCTCGGCCGCATGTTCGACCCGTCGGACACGGGGCTTCTGCTCGCCGTCGCCCACGCGCCGGACGGCCACGCCGTCGCCTTCTGCCAGTACGTCCCCGCGCCGGGCATCGGCGGCTACTCGCTCGACCTCATGCGCCGGGAGCCGGAACAGCACCCGAACGGCCTGCTCGACTTCATCCTCGTCCGGACGATCGAGCACCTGCGCGACATGGGAGCGTCCCGCCTCGGTTTGAACTTCGCCATGATGCGGGCCGTGCTCGCAGGCGAGGCCGGCGACGGCCTGTCGACGAAGATGGAGCGCTGGCTGCTCCGGCGCATGTCGGACACGATGCAGATCGAGTCGCTCTGGCGGTTCAACGCCAAGTTCGACCCCGAATGGCTTGCCCGCTATGTGGTCTGGGACTCGGCCGAGCAGTCGCTCGTGGCCGCGCTTGCCATCGCGCGGGCGGAGAGCTTCTGGGAGATCCCCCTCATCGGCCGGTTCCTCGTGCCGGCGCCGCGCGAGGCCAGCACGGCGGGACTCCCTCCCTCGGCCTGAACCGGCAACCACCAGCGCCGCCCTGCGGCGGGCTGGGGACGTGACGGTGGCGGGCTCACAACGACCGCCGCCGAGTGGGCGGGTTCAGAAGAGCAGCGTGGCCGCGTGGGCGAAGGAGAAGAGGGGCGCGGGCCAGATGCCGAACACCACGGTCACGGCGAGGGCGAGGAACAGCCCCATCTCCGTGCCGGGCGAGAGCGCGAACCGGCCGGAGGGAAGCATGCTGTCGGGAAGCGGCGGAGGTTCCTCCAAGAGATCGTCCTCTTCGTCCCAACCCTCCTCGTCCTCCGCCTCCGTGTCTTTCGGCATGAAGGAGGGGACGTCGTCGGCCGGCTCGTCCGGGGGCGCTCCTCTCGCCTGGGCTCCGGGCCCTATGCCGCCTCCCGGGCCGACCGGCAGGCCTCCGCCGGTCGATGCGGCCAACGCGGGCATCCCCGCCTGCTCGACTGCGGGAGCGGTCGGGGACGGAGAGCCGTACATGACGAAGACGACTCTCAGGTAGAAGGCGGCGGCGATGGCTCCCGAGAGCATCGCCACGACGGCGAGGGCGTACGAGTGCGCCGACACGGCCGCCTCGACCACGTAGAGCTTCGCGAGGAACCCGGTCGTGAACGGCGCACCGGCCTGGGCGAGCAGCAGCACGGCGAACGCCAGCGCCAGAACGGGCTGGCGCCGGCCGAGGCCGCGGTACGCCTCGATGCTGTGGTCCCGGTCGCCCGTCTTGCCGACGACGGCGATGACGGTGAACGAGCCGACGACGAGGAAGGAGTACGCGAAGACGTAGTAGATGCTCGCCGACATGCCCGAGACACTGGCCGCCTGCAGGCCGAGCAGGATGAAGCCGGCGTGATTGATCGAGGAGTAGGCGAGCATCCGCTTGACGTCCCTCTGCACGAGGGCGAGCACGGCGCCGCCGAGGGTCGTGACGATGGCGATCACCCAAAGGATCGGCTGCCAGGTCGTCGTGAGCGAGTGGAAGGTCGAGAAGAAGACGCGGAGGAAGGCCGCGAAGCCCCCCACCTTGGCTATCGACGCCATGAAACCGGTGGCTGGCGTCGGCGCCCCCTGGTAGACGTCGGGCGTCCACATGTGGAACGGCACGAGTGCGACCTTGAAGCTGAACCCGACGAGCAGGAGGGCCGCACCAGCGAAAAGGAGGCCCTGGTTCGTCGAGATGTTGTTCGCCAGGTAGGCGGCGATCTCGGCGAGGTTGGTCGAACCCGTGGCCCCGTAGACGAGCGCGATCCCGTAGACGAATATGGCCGAGGAGAAGGCGCCGAGGATGAAGTACTTCATCGCCGCCTCGCCCGACTCGCTCCGCCGCTGGTCGAGGCCGGCGAGGATGTAGAGCGGGATCGACATGATCTCGAGGCC
>JAJYVX010000151.1 GCA_021791795.1 Actinomycetes bacterium
GGCGACCGCCGAGCTCGCGATCCTCGCCCCGCTCCTCATCTTGTTCCTGCTCCTCGTCGTCGCCCTCGGACGGCTCGCAGGGACGCGCATCGAGGTCGACGGCGCCGCCGCCCAGGCCGCCCGCGCCGCCTCGATCGCCCGCAGCCCGGCTGCCGCCACCGCCGCAGCCGAGCAAAGCGCCTCCTCGGCGCTCAGCTCCCAGCACGTCACCTGCGCCCATCTTGCCGTCGCGGTCGACACCGCCGACTTCGTCCCGGGTGGATCCGTGGCGGTGACCGTGTCGTGCGCGGTGGACCTCTCTACTCTGACCGGACTTCACCTGCCGGTGACCGAGACGCTCAGCAACCGCTTCGTCGAGCCCATCGACGCCTATCGGAGCATCTCGGGATGAGTCGCGTCCGAGCCGCACGACTCGACGGCGCGGTCCGTGGCGAGGAGGGGACGGTGACCGCCTTCGTGGTCATCTTCACCTTGGCCCTCCTGCTCTTGGCCGGCCTCGTGATCGACGGCGGGCTCACCCTCTCGGCCAAGGTGCAGGCGATCGACGAGGCCCAGGCCGCGGCGCGCGCCGGCGCCCAGGCGATCAACCTCCCGCTGTTCCGTTCAACCGGACAGGTCGTCTTGGACCCGGCCTCGGCCACCCAGGCGGCCCAGGCCTACCTGGCGAGGACCGGGCACACTGGGACGGTCAGCGTGAACGGCGACGACGTGACCGTCACCGTCTCGATCTCCCAGCCCACGCAGATCCTGGCGATCGCCGGGCTCGGCCACCTGACGGTCACCGGCAGCGGAAGCGCCGTCGCCGAGCATGGCGTGCTCGCGCCGCAGCCAAATGGAGGAGCGCCGTGACCCGGGCCTTCAGCGTGTTGAAGGGCTTCCTCGCCCTCGTCCTCCTCGTCGCGCTCCTGGGCGCGGTGCCCTGGGCGCTCTGGCACTACGTGGGATGGCCGCTCCCGCACCGCCTGCCCAGCTGGTCGCAGTTCACCACGACCCTCGGCCAGCACGGCATCGCCGATGCGACCCTGCTCAAGGCGCTCGCCTGCGTCGTGTGGGTGTGCTGGGTGATCCTCGCCATCTCGGTCATGGTCGAGCTCGACGCCGCGGCGCGCGGGCGCGCCGCGCGCCGGCTGGCGGTCATCGGACCGCTCCAGCCCGTCGTCGGCCAGCTATTGGCGGCGATCGTCGTCGCTGCCGTCGCCCTCGCACCTCGTCCAGGGGTTGCGTCCCGCCCGCTCGCGGCCGCCGTCACTGCGGGCCGGCGGCCCGAAGCGCTGGCCGCGGTGGCGCTCGTCTCCGACCCAAACCCGGCTCCCACGCCAGCGACCGCTGCGTCAGCGCAACCGTCCGGCGGCCAGGAGGTCTCGACCTACGTCGTCCAGCGCAACGACACCCTCTGGGGCATCGCCGAGCGCGAGCTGGGCGACCCGCTTCGTTGGACCGAGATCTACACCTTGAACGAGGGACGGCCCGAGCCCGGCGGAGCGACCCTCGACAACCCCAACTGGATCTACCCCGGCTGGACCCTGCTCCTGCCGGAGACGACGCCGGCGCCGTCAGCGCCGGGGGCTCCCGTCGCGCCGTCAGCACCGAGCACGCCCGGGCCGACCGAGGCGAGCCCTGCACGGGCGCCAACCAGCTCGCCGACCACGCCGACGCCACATCGCACTGTCGGTGCGCCCAACCACGTGTATCGCCAGACCGCACGCGCGGCGTCGTCTGTGGTCGAGCTGCCGTCCGGTTCGGTCGTCGCCGCGTCGTTCGTCGCCGGTGTCCTCTCGGCGATCGCGATCGGGCGGCTCCGGCGCCGCCACGGCTATAGGCCGTCTCCGCCCGAGCCCGGCCGTGCGCTCGGCCCACCCCCGCTCGGGCCGACCATCCGCCGGCTCGCTGCCGCCCTCACGTCTCCCGACGATGAGACCGACACAGGCGCGGCTGACGAACAGCCTCCGATCGATGACGACGCACCACCTCTGCCACAAGACGACGCCGCGCGCATCGAGCGTCCCGACCTCCTGGAAATCGGAGAACGCGACGGCACCAGCGTCACGGCGATGCTCTCCGAGCTTGGCGGGATCGCTCTGCACGGCGATGGTGCGGACGACGTCGCACGGGCCTGGGTGGCGGCCCTCCTCACCCGAAGCGGCTCGATCGCGGCCGAGGTCCTCCTCGCCGCCGACACCGCCGGACGCCTGTTCCCCGGGCTGGACGAGGTGCCCGGCATCCGGCTGGTCGAGGGGTCCGAGCAGGTGGTGCGGATCCTCGAAGCCCAAGCGCTCGGGCGCACCCGAAAGCTCGACGCCGAGGGCCTCGACGACGTCGTCTCCTACCGGCAGGCCAACCCGGCCGAGCCGATCCCGAGCATCCTGGCTGTGATCGACGCTCTCCCCTACGGCTGGGCCCCGCGCCTCCGCTCGACCCTGGAGGTGGGCTCGCACCTCGGGATCGGCGCCCTCTTCCTCGACCAGACCGAGGTCGCCGCCGCGTTTTGTCTCGAGCTGGACCGTGACCGGGTCGTCGCCGTCGAGCCACCCGATCGCGCCGGAGATCTCCTCGGCGTCCGGCTCTTCTCGCTCGACACCGCCGAGGCGAACGACGCGCTCGGTGCTCTGGACCGGGCGGAGTTTCGCCCGACGAGCGAGGAGAACCCCGAGTGGACCGAGGTGATCGAGCGGATGGAACACCCACCCCCCACAACGGAGCTGTGGCCCGATGACGCCGTCGAGCGCGGAGCTGCCGAGGCGCCGGTCGCCGTGCAGGTTCTCGGGCCGCTCGCCATCACCGTCTGCGGAAAGACGATCGGGCGAGGGCTGCGCAGCGTCGCCAAGGAGCTGCTCACCTTCTACCTGCTCCACCCCGAGGGGGCGAGCGTCGAGCAGGCGGTCGACACCTTGTGGCCCGACACCGACCCGAGCCAGGTCCACCGCCAGTTCTGGACGGCGGCGGGCAACCTGCGCACCCGCCTGCGAGAGGCAACCGACATCGAGGCGAAGGTGCTCGACCAAGCCGGCGAGGTCTACCGGCTCGACCCCGAGGTGGTCACGTCCGACCTGTGGGACTTCCAGCACGCCCTTGCCAACGCTGCGCGCGCCCCCGACGATCAGGCGGCGGCGGTGGCGCTGCGCCGTGTCTTCGAGTCTTTCGGGGGCGACCTCGTCCAGGGGTCGAGCTGGCTCTGGGTCGAGCCCGCCCGAGAGGACCTGCACCGCCGCGCCGTCGACGCCCACCTGCGCCTCGCCGAAGTCGAAGAGCGACTCGGCAACCCCGCCGCCGCCGAGGCCGTGCTGGAGCGGGTGGTCGACCTCGACCGCTACGGCGAGGAGCCCTACCGGCGCCTGATGGTGCTCCAGGCCAAGGGCGGGCGTATCGACGCGGTCAAGGCCACCTGGCGGCTTCTCCAACGGCGCCTGCTCGACCTCGACCTCGACCCGGACCCCTCCTCGGGACAGCTCTATCGCTCCCTCACCGGCTCGAACGGCGCCACGAGCCGCCACGACGAACGAAGCGGGAGGTCGCCGTGGCGCTCGTAGCCGCGCCACCGCGGAGCGCCCTCGCTCGCCTGGCGGCCGTGGCATCCCTCGCCGCCGGCGCCGACGTGGCGCTGGCGCTTCGCCTGGGGTGGACACCGTCCCTTCCGGCGTATCTCTTTCTCGGGGCGGTCTGCGCGGCGGTCAGCGTGGTCGACGCGACGACCCGCCGGATCCCCAACCGGATCGTCCTCCCGGCGTACCCGGTCGGCGGGTTGCTGCTCGCCTTCGCCGCGGCGTCCGACGACGCGTGGAGCGCCCTCGCCCGGGCCGCTCTCGGCATGGCGGTCCTCGGCGGCTTCTACCTTCTCCTCTCCGTGGCGCTCCCCGGCCAGATGGGTTTCGGCGACGTGAAACTCGCTGGGCTGCTCGGGCTCTTCCTCGGCTACCTCGGCTGGCCTGCGGTCGCCACCGGTGCACTGCTCGCCTCCGTCCTTGCCGTGATCGGCCTCGTTGGTCGACACGCGCTCGGTGGCGGGAGCATGCGAGCCACCATCGCCTTCGGCCCGTACCTCTGCCTCGGCGCCCTGCTCGCCGTGCTCCTCGCTCGCTGACGACTCTCTGGGGCCGGAGTTCAGCGGGCTGCTTCGCCGATCAGGTCGGCGAGGGCGAGGTCGGCCACCACGGCGGCGAGCCGCCGGGCGCCCGACGGGCGCAGATCCACCACCTGGACTCCGAGGGTGGCCAGACGCGACAACAGCGCCTCACGGGTGGCGCGGTCGGGGCTCAGCCGGGCGAGGCCGTCGACCGCCACGATGTCGAAGACGCCGCAGCCGGCGTCGGCGAGGAGCCGGGCCAGCCCGGGCCGGTCGGGACGACTGGCAGGCCAGCGGTCGGCGAAGATGACGACTGGCCACCATCCTGGACGGCGTGCCATTTGGGTAGCCAGCCGGCCCACCTGGCGGTCGAGTCGAGCGAAGTCGCCCGGGCGGGGCTCCTCGTGGGCGTATAGGGCGACTCGGGCCATGGGCATCGCGTCCGAGGACACCTCGCGGGCGAGGAAAGGTCAAGACGGGTCCGGCGCCGCCAGAGGGGCGGAGGGCATCGGTGGCCTTGTCTCAGCCGGAAAGGTGCTGGTCAGGGGCCCCGTCACAGCGGGTGACTACCGTTGGGCTGGTTGTCAAAAGGATGAGCGGTTCGTCAGGAGGCAAGGGACGTTGCTGGCAATCGAGTACGACGTGACGCCGGAGGGCGTGATCGAGCTGGTGGCCCTCGTCAACGCGGTCGAAGAAGACGGCGCGGACCCCGATGGCGAGGCCTGGTTGACCTGGCGCAGGTCACACGAAGACGGTGGCCTCGGTTGTGCCCCAATCCCTCCGGACGATCTGGCGAGGATGGAAGGCACCGAGGACCCCGAGGCGCTCCGGGCCATCGTGGAGAGCGTGATCCTGGCCGATCGTCAAACGAAGGAGGAGGTGGCGTCGTGAGCACGACCAGGTCCCAGCTGTATCGCTTCGCCCGGGATCTCGGAAACGTCGAAGCCGTCGAGCACGGTTACAAGCGTGGCGGTCTGGCCGGCGGTGCCGAAGGGGAGTTGGAGCGGCAGGCGCGCCGCGTCATCTACCGCGCGGGCAACCGGCAGATCAACAAGTTCGTCCGGGCCATCGGCCTCGGACCGCGCCGCTGAGCGGTCCGAAGGACCGGCACCGTTTGCGCGAGAGGACGAACCCGTGAAACAGGCTCGGTCAGTGGATATCTATGCCGCAGCGACGCGATGGGTCGACGTCGCTCTCAGAGGCGACGGGTCGCTCTTTGCGTCGGGAGTGTCCATCTGGTCGGCCGAGACCATCGAGGACCTCTACCAGCGGTACAACCTCCGCCCCGATACGTCGACCGGCTCGGGCTTCGACACGAAGCTGCGGAGACAGCTGGAGGGGGCCTCCGATGCCACGATCCAGCTGATGGCGGAGGTGACCTTCGTCAGCCTCCTCGTGGTAGATGACACCACCGGGGCTACCAAGCGCTCGTCGATCGAGAAGGTCCTCTTATGGATGAACCGGCCCGCCACTGTCCCGGAGGATCTCGATCGCGCCCTCGACCACGGCATCGCTGCGGGCGGACTCGCGTGGAAGACGTGGCGGTGGGTCCAACTCGCCTATCTGATTGCCTTCGCCCGTCAGTGGAAGACCTTGCCCGACGACGAGCGAACCGACGCCCTCGCGGACTCGTGGAAGTTCAAGTCGGTCCTTTGGACGGTGCCGATCGAAAGCGCCTACGCGCAGCGCGAGGCGCTCTTGCATCTCGTATTCCCGGACGTCTTCGAGGACATCGTGGCCCGCGAGCACAAGGCGAGGATCCGTGACGCCTTCCAGAAGCGGGCGGGCGAGCCGTCGACCGGTGATGTCGACCGAGACCTGCTCGCCATCCGAAGCGCGCTCGCCGTGGAGTACGGCCCCGGGTTCGCCTACTACGACCCGGAGCTGGCGCCGATCTGGGACCCGGTCGCGACCCAGAAGAAGCCCTGGGACGAGTTCGTCGGCTGGGCGAAGAAGATCCACGACTGGTCCGGGTTCGACGCAGAGGAGTACGACTACAAGATCGAGGACGGCCGGCGCGTCGCCGCTGCCCTCGAGGCGGCGACCTCGGACTCAGCGGAGTGGTTGCCTCTGGCCGAGGCAGCGCTGAAAGGAACCAACCTCGTCCGCTGGCAAGCCTGGGACACTCTCCTGGGCTGGTGGAAGGAGCATCCACAAGAGGGACGCGAGATGCTTCTCGCCGTCCAGCGCTCCGACGTCTCGCTGATCGACAGAGTGAAGGGCTTCATCGACCCGCTGCCGAGCGACCTGCTTTCGGGCGCCGATCTGCTGCGCGTGGTCTCGTTCTTCTTCCTCGGTGTCGACGCGCGCCAGTACCCGCCGGTCGCCGCCAATCCCTTGGCTCAGGCGTGCAAGCTCACGGGCTACCCCGCCCCATCCGCGGGGGCCGACCAGGGACGTCGCTACCGGCACGCCCTGGCCTTCTTCGACCGGCTGAAGCAGGAATCCGAGCGGCGTGGGCTCCAGCTGCGGGACCGACTCGACGCGCAGAGCGTGATGTGGGCCGTCACCGAGAACGATCCGCCACCGGCGTTCACCGAAGAAGAACGCGCGGCCTTCTTGGCGTGGAAGTCGGGCCAAAGCGTGCCGGCGCCGGTCCCAGCACCTGCACAAGCTGCGCCCGGCGAAGAGCCGACGGTCGCACGCAGCCTGCAGCAGTTGGCGGACGAGCTGTTCGTCCCCGAGGAGTTCCTCGACACGGTGCTCACGCTTCTTCGCGAACGAGGCCAGCTCATCCTCTACGGCCCGCCGGGAACCGGAAAGACCTACATCGCCCGCAAGCTGATGGAGTTCGTCGCCCCCGAGCCCGACCGGCGAGCAGTCGTGCAGTTTCACCCGAGCTATTCGTACGAGGACTTCGTCGAAGGGTACCGACCGTCGACGTCAGCCGATGGACATCTCTCCTACGAGCTTCGGCCGGGCCCGTTGCTCCGACTGACGAAGGCGGCCGAAGCGAGCAAGCAGGAGCACGTGCTGCTCATCGATGAGATCAACCGCGGCAACCTGCCGCGCATCCTCGGCGAGCTTCTCTACGCCCTTGAGTACCGCGGGGAGCCCATTCGGCTCATGTACTCGGCTGAGGACTCTCTTGTCCTCCCGCGCAATCTGCTGGTGCTCGGCACGATGAACACGGTTGACAAGTCGATCGGGCTGATCGACGCCGCCTTGCGGCGCCGGTTTCGCTTCGTCCCGCTCTTCCCGGGCGAGGGTCCGCTCACTGATCTGCTGGCCCAGTGGCTCGACAACTACGTGCCGGAGATGAGCCACGTCGCCGGGATCGTCGACAGGCTCAACGCCGAGCTTCGCCGACGCGTGGGCCGCCACCTGCAAGTCGGCCACAGTTACTTCCTGCGCCCGGACCTGTCAGAGGAGGTGCTCGCCCGCATCTGGGACGCAGACATCCTGCCGTTCCTCGAAGACCAGTTCTTCGGACGTGACGAAGACCTCGTCCGCTTCCAGCTCGACCGTCTGCGTGAGGGGGTGCATGAAGACACTGAGGTTGAAGGAGTGGAGCCCACAGCAGGTCCAGCTGACGAACCCTGAGCTGGTCCGCCTGCTCA
>JAJYVX010000152.1 GCA_021791795.1 Actinomycetes bacterium
TCCCGCCGTCCGGGGTCTCCCGCTCGTCATCGCGGAGGCTCCTCGCCGGGGTCGACGAGGCGGACGCCGACACCGTGCACGGTGACGAGGTAGCGGGGACGGGAGGCGCTCTCGTCGAGCTTCTTGCGCAGCCAGGAGAGATGGACGTCGAGCGTCTTGTCGCTGCCGCCGAAGGGCTGGCTCCAGACCTCGGCGAGCAGCTGTCGCCTCGTCACCACACGGCCGGCTCGTTGCGCCAGAGCGGCGAGGAGGTCGAACTCCTTTCGCGAGAGGTCGAGCGAGCGACCCTCGAGCGTGGCAGTTCGCGCGGCGAGGTCGATGCGCAGCCCGCCGACGACGATCGGTTGATCGACCTCCTCGGTGTCGCGTGAGCGCCGGAGGACCGCGCGCACCCGGGCTTCGAGCTGGTTAACCGAGAAGGGCTTGACTATGTAATCGTCGGCGCCGAGGTCGAGCGTGCGCACGATCTCGTCATCGTCGTCCCGCGCGGTGACCACGATGACGGGGACCGTGCTCACCGCCCGCACCATGCGCAACAGGTCGAGCCCGGAGATGTCCGGGAGGCCGAGGTCGAGAAGGACGACGTCCGGCTTCTCGTCGACTATGAGGGTGAGGCCCTCGAGGCCGTTGCTCGTGGCCCGCGTCTCGTAGCCTCGAGCCGCCAGGTTGCGGACGATCCCGCCGCGGATCCGGGCGTCGTCTTCGACGAGCAGGACCAACGTCACAGTGGAACGGTAGATCTACCCGGGCACGGCCGTATCGGCCGAAGGTCACAATTGGCAGGCTGCCCGGCCCGGAGGGCGAGACGTCAGCAGTCGGATCCGGTGCTGGACTTCGTCACCGTGACCTTGAGGAGGCCGGCGTCGGTGATCTCTGCCTCGAGCTCGACCTTGTGGGTGCCCTGCCGGAAGTACACGTCGACGGAGTCACCTCGCCTCGTGTCGACGTACGACGTCCAGCCCTTGGAACGGGTGATACCGGCGACCCGGATCGTGTGCCCGTTGACCGGAGCTATCGTCACCGACCCGGCGTTGGCGGCGCCGAAGCTGCGCGGCGCCCTCGGGAAGGCATAGGTGTGAACGGTGCTGCTGCAGCTGCTCTTCTGGCCGCCGTTGCTCGCAGAGCGAGTGTCGGCGCCCGAGCGGTGGTCTCCGGCGGCGGGGCGCTTGTCCTCGACGCCGGAGCGCTTGGCCTCGACGGCGGAGCGGTGCACCTGGCTCGCTGTGGCGACCCCCGTCGTCCCGAGGGCGGCCATGGTGCCGGCGGCAGCGGCTAGCGCGAAGAGGGCGGAGCCGGCTTTGAGAGAACGGGTGATGGGCATCGCCTGGACACTCCTTCTAGGTTCGTACGGCAGGAGATCAGGGTGCGACGAAGCGGGTTAAGCGGACGCTAAGCAATCCGAAGGATTCGGCTAAGACATCGTCTCGGCTGGTGCCGACAGAGCGCGGCGGTGGGCGACCGGCTCTCGGCGCTCCGCCTCGCTCGGCCCGGGCCGCCGCCGGGCCGCATCGCTCGGGCCGGTGCCGCCGGGTCGTCCCGCCGGTCATGACGCGCCCGCTCGGCCGACGATTTCGGCGACCAGCTTCTCGAGGGATCGGTGGACCCTCTCGAGGCTCCGGTCTCCACGGACAGTGATCCTGAGGACCACTTCTCGCTGTCCTCGCCTCACCTCCGAGGCAACCACGGACGCCTCGTCCAGCGCGGGGAGCATGCGCGCCAGCGACGCAAGGCCCGAGGCGGAGATCGCCTGGGGGACAAGGAGGCGGACGTCCCTCCCTACTCGGCCGAGCCAGCGATCGAGCACCTCTTCGGTCTCCGACTCGCTGAGTGGGGTGATGTGCGACAGTCCGAGCCGCGTGACCGGCTGCCGGCGAGGAACGCCGATCCCGAGCGCTCGGGCGTTCGATCTGCCCACCTGGGTGAGGAGCACCGCTCGCCCCTCGGGACCCGTCATGAGCTCCCGAACAGTCACGAAGGCCGTTTCGAGGTTCTCGACGACTCCCACCACGGTCCGCTTCTTCTCACCTGAATGGTGATCGAGTGCGACCACCCGTCCCCCGCGAAGGCTCTCCGCGAGGAACACCCTCGTTCTCTGGGCGGACGCGACGGAGAACTTGGAGGTCTCTTGCAGCAGGGTGAAGAAGGTCCCTCCGAAGGCGTCGCGCACGTCCTCCAGGTGCCGGGCCAGTTCCTCGAGCCGGTTCGCCTCGACAGCCGCTCGGAGGCGCTCTCTCGCCGACTCGAACTCGGCGGCTATGGATGCGCCGCTGCTCGTGAGCTGGATCGAGGCCGTCGTCGATTGCTGGCTCGGGCTGATCGTCCTTGCCGCGAGACCGAGGAGTGTCTCGAACACGGGGGTCCGGAACTCCCAGAGGTCTCTTTCGATGCTGAGCCCCGAGTGGGCGATGACATCGGCGAAGGTGATGAGGGCGTGATGGGTCGCTGTCTGCACGTAGGTCATGAGCAGGTCGTGGTGCTCGGGGCTCGTCACCTTCGCGATCCCGCCCATCGAGCTCACGAGTTGCACCAACCACTGGTGCACATCGAGCGACCGAGCCGCCGGACACACGACGACCTCCTGCCCGTCGAGCGAGGCGACGGCCGGGCCGAACAGAGGGTGGACGCCGACTATGGGCAGATCGCTACGGATCTCCCGCAACGTGGCCAGAGCTGGCAGCTTCGCCGACGAGATGTCGAACACCGCCGCTTGTGTGCTCAGCTCGGGCAACAGGGCCGCCGCAACCGTTCTCAGCTGTGACTGGGGCACCGCGAGCCAGGCGGCGCAATGAGGTCGAGCGAGATCGAGGTCGGCGGGCCGGCCGGTGGCGTCGTACGCCCTGAAGCTTGAGTCGAGGGTAGCCGTCTGCACCTCTTTCGAGGAGAACTCCGATCGCAGAGAGTGCACCGAGGGCTCCACGTCGAGCAGTGTCACCCGGGACCACGGGTGGTGGCTCAACAGGTGCCTGCAGAGCCACCTCCCCATGCCACCGCCTGCACCGACGACGACGAGAGTGCTTGGACTCGTCGGATCGGCGTTCGGCTGCGCGTGCCTCGTCGTCATCATGCTCGCGGCAAGCTTTGTCAATGGTCGCGGCCACGTCCAGCGCTCGGGCGTCCGCAGGCATCTCGTCCGATGCCTGCAGGCCGGTGTCTTCGCGCGGGTGCACCACCCCGACCGGAAGACGGCTCCCGGAATAGCCCGGCAGGATCGGCGCGGCGGCCGGACCCGTGCGGTCTACTCCGAGGCGCTTGCCGAGACTGTCACGTCGATCTCGATGCCGCCCCGGACAGCCTCGGTCACGACGCAGTACTCCTCGAACAACTCGAGGCAGCGCCCCATGCGGCCCTCCTCGCCGGGCGCCAGGCGCGGAGAGATGTGCACCTCGACGGCACCGACGCGCAGGCGACCGCGCTCGTTCCTCACGAATTTCACCTCGACGTCGGTGGCCATGCCCTCGACGTCGAGGTGCGCCTTGCGAAGGCAGAAGAGCAGGCTGGCGCTCAGGCAGTTCGCCACGGCGGCGCCTAGCGTGGCGGACGCGCTCGGTCCAGCGGCCGTCCCGAGTGGTGGCGGCTCGTCCATGACGAGTGCCGGCAGCCCCGGGCCGAAGTCGGTGAGGAAGCGGTAGCCGTCTTCGAGCAAGAGGTGCACGTGCGCCGTGCCCTCGGTGGGTGTCTCTCCGGATGGTTGGCTCACGAGCACCCTTCTTACATCTCGCGTCGCGCCACGCCGAGGATCCCGCGTGCGATGAGGAGGGCCAACCAGCAGCCGATCCAGGCCGTCTGGCCAATCCCTCCTGCGCCCTGCGGCGTATCTCATCTGTCGAAGTTCCGCGAAGGGAGACGCAATGATCCGCAGAAGGGTGGCCGGTGCGCTGGTCCTGGTCGCCGTCGCAGCGGCAGCCTGTGGCACTCCGAGCTCTTCCAACACGACCACGACCTCCACCACCCAGGCGAAGGTGAGCTCGTCCGCCTCGGCAGCCGTCGTGGCCGAACGGACGACGAGCCTCGGCAAGGTCCTCGTCGACGCGAAGGGATTGACGCTCTACCGCCTCTCCGCGGACGGGACCGACAAGTCGAAGTGCACCGGCTCGTGCACTTCTATCTGGCCACCGCTCCTCGCCACGGGCACTCCTTCGTACGCGGGCATGTCAGGGTTCTCGACGTTCGACCGTGGCGGCGGGAAGATGCAGGTGGCGTACCACGGAGAGCCCCTCTACACCTTCTCGGGCGACACGAAGGCCGGCGACACCAAGGGCAACGGGCTGACGGACAGCTGGGGCCACTGGACGGCCGTCGTCATCGTCCCCGCGAGCAGCGGAGGTACGACAACCACGACGTCCGGCGGAGGCTACGGCTACTGAGCCGATCGGCAGATCCTCTGGAGGGCGCGAGGCCGGTGCCGATCCGCCGTAGGCGAGTGGCAGGCAGACGCGATGTCCACGGCTGAGCTCCAGCTTTCATCTGGCGTTCTGCGAGCGCGGGTGCGTCAGGTGCGTGCGTCCTCGTTCGGGGTAGCGGTGATCACCGGCGTGCTCGTCGGGGCTGCGGTCGCCGACCTCGCTCGCGGGGGGCGCCTCATGGGAGTGCTCTCGGCGGGACGAGCCGAGCTGGCCGCCCCGCTCCTCGTCGGGCTGATGGTGGGGACAGCGCTCTGCGAGAGGCGCTGGCCGGCCGAGGAGCGTCCGCTCTTCGCGCGCGGCCATCTGCAGGATGCCTGCTACCTCGCGTTGCATGCCGCGCTCGTGATCCCTCTCATGACCCTTCTCAGCGTCGGCTCTGCGCTGTTGCTGGAGAGCTACCTGCCGTGGATCGAGCTTCGCCCGGCGGAGCATCTCCCTCGCGCCCTTCTCGTGGTGCTCACCATCGTTGCCATGGACGGCGCCAACTGGCTGGCGCACTACGCGGACCATCGCCTCGAAGCGCTGTGGCGTTTCCATGCGCTCCACCACAGCCAGGAAGAGCTCAGCGTTCTCACGTCGTTCAGAGCCCACCCGCTCATGCACACGACAGGTTTTATCCTTGCGACGGTCCCAGTCGTCGTGCTCATGCCGACTCTGCCGATCGCACCCGTGCTCATAACCACCTACGTCTGCGTCGGCACGCTCCAGCACGCGAACCTTCGCTGGACCTTCGGTCCGCTCGGGAAGTTCATCGTGAGTCCCGCCTACCACCGGCTGCATCACGATCCGCTGAGGCAGGACCTGAATCTCGGCGTCGTCCTCGTCGTCTGGGACCTGCTGAGCGGGCGCGCCCGCTTCCCCTCACCGGCCGACCCCGTGCGCACCACCGGCTTGGCGGGCCGGCCCGTTCCCGTCGAGCAACAGGTCCGCAGTGCCGGCGTGCGGCTCATGGCCACACAGCTCGCCGAGCCGTTCAAGGTTCGCGGGCGCCCGGTCTCCTGAGCGACCGGGAGGGGAGGGGGGAGCGTTGACCGCGAGGGGACCGTTTCGCCTCGAGATCCACGTCCGACCGAGCTCGTCGAGACCCGGCGTCGGAGGGACGCACGGCGGGTCGCTCGTCGTGCGCGTGACCGAGCCTCCCGACCGGGGCCGGGCGACCACCTCGGCACTGGCACTGCTCGCCGCCGCGCTCGATGTGCCCGGGACTTCGCTGAGGCTCGTCCGCGGAGCGACGGCCCGGCTCAAGCTCGTGGAGATCACAGTGAGCGACGAGGAACGGCCCGCTCTCGAGCAGCGGCTGCGCCGGCTGCAGGAGCCGACGTCGCCGTAGACGGCCGGCTGCAGGAGCCGACGTCGCCCTAGGAAGACAGCTCCAGCGCCACGGTAGGGCGACAGAAACCGCAGCGCAACGTGTCCGCAACACTCGTGGCCATCCACGGCCCTTTGGCCCGCGAGACGTGACCTTCGGCCCTTCCGGGTACCGAGGCTGGCAGGCGACGATCGCCACAGCGCAGTTGCCCGTCGCTCGGGGAGCGGCGAAACAGGTCCATACGAAGGGTGAAGCACGTGCTCAAGAACGCCTCCTCCGACAGACGACTCAGCCGTTTCGCGTGGCCCTTGCTCTTCATCGTCATCATCGCGGGCGACCAGGTCTCGAAGGCGCTCGTGCCGAGATCACAGGTGAGACTCGACCCCGGAACCGGGACGCTGTGGCCGTGGCTCGTCAGCCGGGCGTTCAAGAGCCCGACCGGCGGGGTCGTGCTGGACTACCTCTGCATCATCCTCCTCGTCACCATCGCGTTCTTCGCGTGGCGGCGTGTCCGCCGCCCGCTCACCTCGGGCGGTGCCACCGTCCTTCTCGCCGGGCTCAGCTCCAATCTGCTCGATCGCCTGGGGATGGACTACCTCACCCAGGGCGTGCACGGACGGCTCGTGGTCAATTGGTTCGACACGGGCATGTGGCGGATCTATGTGGGCAACATCGCCGACTGCTGCTACGTCGTCGGGAGCGTTCTCCTCGTAGCCTCCGCCTTCGTGTGGACGGCAGCGTGGCTCAGGCGCGCTGTGCTCGAGCGGGCCCGCGTGTCCGGCGCCTCGCAGTCCCGCTCTGCTTTTCGTGGCAAGGCCTGGCCGATGAGCGCGAGCACCGCCCAGGTACCGGCGCAGCGCTCCGTCGAGCGTCCGGACCGCGGGCTCGCCGCCTAGCCCTAGCCACACACAGGCGCAGCTCTGGGATCGTCACGTCGCCCCGCGAGGCTCTTCTAGCCGAGCAGCGCGACGACCGCCAGCATGATCACCAGCGCCACGAGCATGTAGGCGACGTAACTCTCGAGACGGCCCGACTGGAGTCGCTTGGCCAGCGAGGAGAGCCTGAGGAAGCCTTTCCCTATCGGCCGGTAGATGTAGTCCTCGACGGGCTCGACGACGCGCGACGTCACCTCTATGTGCGGCTCGGTCGACTCGCCGGCCGGCGCAGCTGTGAGGCTCGACCCTGCAGGCGCTACCGGCGTGGAGACCGCCGGGGCCGCGGCCGGGGAGGCCGAGGCCGGGGCGCTGATCGCCTCGGCCGAATGCTCGTGGCCGAGGACGTTCGCGAGCACGTGCCTGACGGAGTTGGCGAAACCGAACGCGCTGTAACGATCGGGCCCGTCGATGCCCCCGGTGGCCGAGCGCCAGGCCGGCACCCGGCGGACTCTGAGCAACCGTCCCCCGGAGAGAAGAGTGGCGAAGAGGCCGACGGCGACGAAGCCGACGGGCATCACCACGAAGAGCCACGACGGCGACAGGATGGAGAAGTTGGCGAACACGGGCTGGAGGACCCAGGGCGACTTGAGGGCTGCCGCCGTCGCTCTGTGGGCGACGACCGGCGACAGGCCGAGGGCGATGTAACGAACGATCCATGGAGCCGCCGCGGCGAGCCCGAGGCAGGACGCTCCGAGGAGGACGAGACCGCCCCTGCCGAGCACGCCTCCGTCGCGCGGCCGGCCGCTCGGGGCCCGTTCGGGACGGCCGAGGACGCACAGCCCGAGAAGTCGCACGAAGGCGAAGGCGGCGACCCCGGCGGTGAGGGCGACGAGCGCCC
>JAJYVX010000153.1 GCA_021791795.1 Actinomycetes bacterium
ACGACCACCCCTCCCGTCGAGGCCCTCTCACCGAGCCTGCTCCGAGATCCTTCGAGCATCCCCTCGAGGAGTGCCCGTCGCTGGTCGGCCGATGCGCGCAAGCAGCCATCGGGGAGGTCCTCCTCCGCCCCGTCGCTAGCCTCGGCGAGGCGACGGCCGAGCTCGAAGGGCCGGTCGCCCAGGTCTCGGTAGGGGAGCACCAGGGGACCGGTAGCCGGCAGGTACCACCTCGGGAGCCCGTCGCCGCCGACAACCCCCCCTGCGATCATCTCGGCGGTCGTGACCACCCGCTCCAACCCCGGGTCCACCCTCGCCGACCTCCGACCGGGGACCAGGTCTCGGCCGATCCCGCGCTCCGCCCGGGGTGGCGCTCCGACGAGGACCAGGCACTCCTCTTCAGCCGCCGGACCGGCCTGCTCGACCTCCCAGACCATCCACTGGTGGTCGCCGTCGGCAACGATCGCCGTCCCGTCGTCGAAGCTCACCCGGTAGCAGCGCGCCCCACTTCGCAGCGGAGAGCGGTACGTCACCCGGCACGGTAGGCCCGAATCGTCGAAGACCTCGTCACCGACCTCGAGGGCGCCCATGGTGGTCCATCCACCGGGGGTCGGGATGGGCGTGTCCAGGGCCAGCGCCTTGCCCATCGCCGGGCGCGCGCCGACGATCAGCAGGGCCGACGGCTGGAGTCCAGACAGCTGCTCGTCGAGATCGCGGAACCCAGTCGGCACCCCGGTGATCGGCTCTTGGCGGCTGTAGAGAGCCGACAGGCGATCGAGGCTCTCCTCGAGCAGCTCGCGCAGCGGCTTCATGGTGTCTGTGACCCGACGCTCGGCGACCTCGAAAACGAGCGACTCTGCCCGGTCGAGCGCCGCAGACACGTCGTCGGGAACGCCGTAGCCGATCTCGGCGATCGCCCCGGCAACGCCGATCAGCCTCCTGAGCAGCGCGTGCTCCTCGACGATCTGGGCGTAGCGACCGGCGTTGCCGGTCGCCGGGGTATCGGCCTGCAGCGCAGTGAGGGTCGGCAGCCCGCCGATCGCCTCGAGCAGCCCAGAGCGTTGGAGCACGTCCGAGACGGTGAGGGGGTCCGCCGGCTCACCCTGGGCGTACAACGCCGTGATCGCCTCATAGATGTGCCCGTGGGCCGGCTTGTAGAAGTCCTCCGCTGCGCAGGCCTCCACCGCCGCGGCGATCGCGTCCTTGGACAGGAGCATCGCACCGAGCAGCGACTTCTCGGCGTTCAGGTTGTGAGGCGGCACACGCCCGAGAGCAGGGCTGCGACGACGAGCATCTTCTATCGACTGGACCATGGCAGTGGCTCACCCTTGTCGGTGGAGCCGGTGGACCACCAGCGGGAAAATCCTGTTGATCGACCGCCTCCGGCGGTGGAGCAGCTGTGGACCGGCACCTTGGAGCTGTGGACGGGTCTTCGTGCCGGCCCGGGCCCTCGCCACCCCCGGAGCCCCCAGCTACCGAGGGGCGCACGGTGGGGCAAGGTTCCCACCCCCAAGCCTAGCGAACAAGTGTTCGTATGCCCTGCATCCACCCCTCCCGGCCCGAGCGCTCCGCCGGCTGCTCGGGGGACCACGGAGGCGGGTAGGCAGCTACGGTGCTACCGTGCTCCGCTTGCGCCCGGATGAGCCGACGAGCGCAGAGGACGGCACCTTCCCCGCTCCCGAGGGGCCGGGTGGACACCGGGCCCCTGCTGGTCCGCCGTTCTCCACAGCATGTGGACCGTCCTGTGGACGAACTGGTGGAGGTGACGCTAGGACGTGAGCACCGCCCAGAGGTTGTGGACCAGCTGCACCCAGCAGCTGCGTAGCCAGGTGACCGACGGCACCTGGCAACCCTGGTTCGCCGGCATCCAACCGCTGGACCTCGACGGCGACGTGTTGTACCTCGGCGTGCCGAGCGCAGTAGTGCGGACCCGGCTGGAGGAGCGATACCTACCCCTCATCGAGAGCACCGCCTCCGACGCCGCCGGTCGTCCGGTACGGGTCAAGTTCCGGGTGGACGCCGCCGCCGAGGACGACCGGCAGCCCACCCACCAGGGCGACTCCGACGACAGCAGCGTCGGCCGCGTCTCCCCGCGGAGGGGGAGCACGGGCGACGACCTCGCCGGGCGGCCGGCTCCGACCGCCGGGCCGGTTCCCCCTGGTACGCCCACACCGAGCGCCGATCCCCCCACCCGCTCGGATCAGGCGCGCCCGGCCCCCTCAGCAGGCCAGCTCGCTCCCCGGGAACCACCGAGGGGTGGCGCCGAGATGCCTTCGCTGAACCCGAGGTACGTCTTCGACGCCTTCGTCATCGGCGCGTCCAACCGCTTCGCCCATGCAGCCGCCCTGTCTGTGGCGGAAGGTCCGGCGAAGTCGTACAACCCGCTCTTCGTCTACGGGGCCGCAGGCCTCGGCAAGACCCATCTCCTCCAGGCGATAGGTAACTACGTGCGGGAGAACTTCCCACGCCTGCGGGTTCGGTACGTCTCGACGGAGACGTTCATGAACGAATTCGTGGAGACGCTCCGCGCGAAGGACGACATGGGCGCCTTCAGGCGCCGCTACCGGGAGTGCGACGTGCTCCTCATCGACGACGTGCAGTTCATGGACAAGAAGGAGTCGCTGCAAGAGGAGCTGTTCCACACCTTCAACAGCCTCTACGGGGCGTCGAAACAGATCGTCCTCACCTCCGATCGCGCGCCGAAAGCCATCGCGACGCTGGAGGACAGGTTGCGGAGCCGACTGTTGTCAGGTCTCATCACCGACATCCAGCCCCCCGAGCTCGAGACCCGCATCGCCATCCTCCGCACGAAAGCCGAGCACGAGGGTGCGGTCGTGAGCGACGACGTGCTCGAGTTCATCGCCTCGAACGTGAAGGACAACATCCGGGAGATCGAGGGAGCTCTCATCAGGGTCACGGCCTACGCCGCACTGAACAGGCAACCGCTTACGCGCGACACAGCCGAGAAAGTGCTGGCCGACATCGTTGCGGCACGTCAGCCGCGGCGCATCACGGCCCAACAGATCCTGGCGACGAGCGCGGAGCACTTTGGCTTCTCGGTCGAGGATCTCTGCGGACCGAGCCGGCGCCGGCCGCTCGTGATCGCCCGGCAGATAGCCATGTACCTGTTCCGCGAGCTCACCGACTACAGCTATCCCGCCATAGGCAGGGAGTTCGGCGGACGGGACCACACGACCGTAATCCACGCCTTCGAGAAGATCTCCGCTCTCATGAGAGAACGCCGGCCGATCTATGACACCGTCACTGAGCTCATCCTGCGCATCAAGAACGCGAGTGGATGAGCCTGTGGACACCTGGGGGAATTGGCCGGGGTTGCCTGGGGAAACGACGTGGCTCGCGGGGGACCGCTCGGCGATTGTCCACCACGCGGGCGGGCCGTTCGGGTGTCCATGTTGACGACAGTGGAAACCGCTGCGTGCAAGGATTAGGGCTGAGCAGGGGAAACGAGTAGTTCTCCACAGTCCACACCCCCTATTACTTCTGCCATTTTTCTTCAAGGAAGAAGGAGCAAGCGATTGTGAGGTTTCGAGCGGACCGAGACACATTGTTGGAAGGACTGGTCACAGCCAGCCGGGCCTCGGCGGCGCGCTCAGCTCTCTCGACCGGGATAGCCGCATTGCAGCTCGTGCTCAAGGGAGACCAACTGGAGGTCGTAGGTTCCGATCCGGACCTCGTCATCGAGGCGCGTTGTCAGGTGGCGGGGGACACCGACGGAACGGTTCTCGTGCCGAGCCGGCTCGTTGTCGACATCGTGCGCTCTTTCGACCAAGGGGCTGTCGTTGTCTCGGGTGGCGAGGAAGAGGCCCGATTCTCCTCCGGTCGGGCGGAGTTCGTCGTACGGGTCGCGGTCGGCGCCGAGATAACGCGCCTCGGCCTGCCGGAAGCTGAGGGGATAAAGCTCCCCGCAGGCAGCTTCGCCGAGGGGCTGAGACAGGTGGTGCGCGCGGCACTTGTCGACGACTCGCGTGCTCCGCAGCTGACTGGAGTCCTCATGCAGGAGACCGCCGACGGACTCCGCCTCATAGCCACCGACTCTTATCGGCTGGCGTTCCGAGACTTCGCCGGCCTCTCCGCGCTCGACGTGGACACGCAGGTGCTCGTGCCGGCGAAGGCCCTCGCCGAGGTGCAGAGACTGGTAGCGGGGGCGAAGGACGGAGACGAGGAGCAGATCGTGTTTCGCCACAGCGACCTCGACGCCGTGTTCGACCTCGGCAGCGCGAGGGTGACAACACGCCTTCTTCGTGGCCAGTTCCCGGACGTGGAGCGTTTGGTGCCGTCCTCTTACGAGAGCAAGCTCCTCTCCCGGAGGGAGGAGTACGCGGCGGCTTTGCGGCGGGTTCGCCTGCTCGTGCGGGATTCGAAGGACGTGACCACCCCGGTCAGGATCACCTTCCGCGAAGGGGGCGCCGAGATGGCGGTCCTCACACCGGAGAGTGGGCGGGCCGTCGAGAGCATCGAGGGCGACTACAGCGGAGCCGACGTCATGGTTGCCTTCAACCCGAGTTACCTCCTCGAGGGCGCAGAGGCTGTCCGGGCAGAGATGCTCGTCCTCGAGGTGAACGATCCGGGAAAGCCGGCTCTGCTCCGGGGTCAGGGTGAGGACGAGTACAGGTACCTGCTCATGCCGGTGAAGGTCTCCTGAGCCAGGTGGTCGCGGCGCTCGCCGCCCGCGTCAACGTGGTGCGGCTCGGCGTCACCAACTTCCGGAACTTGGAGGAGGTGACGCTCCGCCCCGCGCTCGACGGCCTCACCGTAGTCCGAGGGCTGAACGGGGCGGGGAAGACGAGCCTGCTCGAAGCTCTCGCTTACTGCTCGACGCTGCGGTCGTTTCGAGGAGTCCCGCGGGAAGCCCTCGTCAGCACGGGCGCCCAGCGCGCCAACGTCGCTTGCGAGGTAGTCGTGGACAGCCGCCGAGTCGACATCGCAGTCGACATAGAGCTCGGCCACAGGGATCGTGTCACGAAGAACGGGCGACGAGTCGATTCCGGCCGTGAGATGCTCCACAGCCTCCGGACCACGCTCTTCACCCCCGACGACCTGGCCATTGTGAAGGAAGGTCCGGCGGGTCGCCGTGATCTCATCGACGAGGCGATTGAGGCGACCTGGCCACGCATGGCCGCCGAGAAGCGAAGCCTCGACCGCGTCCTTCGACACCGCAACGCCCTGTTGCGCCAGGCCGGCGCTCGCCTGGATGCCGACGCCCTGCACACGCTCGATGTGTGGGACGAGCAACTGGCCGAGAGCGGAGAGCGCGTGGCGAGTGCGAGGGAGGCCGTCGTGGGTGAGCTCGCGCCGGCAGCCGACGAGGCTTTTGCCTCTCTCGCCCCGTCCGCCGGCCCTCTGCGTCTGCGCTACGTCAGGTCGTTCGAAGGCGATCTCCGGAGCGCCATCGCCCGCGCGAGGCACGACGACCTGCGGCGGCAGGTGACGACCGTCGGACCGCAGCGCGACGATCTCGAGATCGAAGCCGGTGGCCTCGACGCGCGCACGCGGCTGTCGCAGGGCCGCCAACGCGCGACGGCGCTCGCGTTGAAGCTGTCCACCCATCGCCTCGTCGCGTCGAAGACGGGTGCCACGCCTGTTCTCCTGCTCGATGACGCGTTCTCGGAGCTCGACGAGAGGACGGCCGCCGCTCTCATGGCGGAGCTCCCAGTAGGCCAGGCGTTGCTCACGACCGCCGGGTCACTGCCACCCGGCGCGAGGGCGGATACGGAGGTCCTGCTCGCCGACGGTCGGATCGCCTGAGTTGGTCACGTCATGAACGGCGGTCGGTCGGGGCGCGGTGGGAATGGCGAAGAGGGCGAAGCGTCCGGCGGCATGCCGCTCGGCAAGGCGCTCGAGCATCTGGTGGAGCTGCGAAGACTGGGCAGGGCGATGGCGCTGACGGGGGTCGCGGCTGTGTGGAGCGAGGTGGTCGGCCCCGAGGCGGCGCTGCACATGAGACCGGTGAGTCTTGACGGAGGCCAGCTCGTGGTTGAAGTCGACCACCCGTCGTGGGCGACGCAGGCCCAGCTTTCGGCGTCCGATGTGCTCGGGCGCCTCCGCCAAGAGCTCGGCGACGAAGCACCGTCGAGCCTCGCCGCCCGCGTAGCGCGCCCCGGCCGCCCGAGACAGCTCTGAAGAGGCATTTTCCCCAGAAAACGTGGGGATAAGAGCGACCCACATGCTCAGGCGTGACACAGCGAGCCAGTAGACTCAGGGCCATCGCCGACAGCTTATCCGCCGAGGTCGCGGACACGCGTCGGCCACTTGCTGCCGAGGACGAGAGAGGGTCGCGCCCGTTGCTGGACACCGCAGGAACCAGAGACCGGAAAGCCGAGCAGCCGGCGGCGTCCTACGGCGCCAGGGACATCACCGTCCTCGAGGGGCTCGAGCCCGTGCGCAAGCGCCCGGGCATGTACATCGGTTCCACCGGGCCGAGCGGCCTGCACCATCTCATACAGGAGGTGGTCGACAACGCGGTCGACGAGGCCATGGCGGGTAGGGCCAACCGGATCGACGTGACCCTCCTCGCAGACGGAGGCTGCCGGGTCGTCGACAACGGAGGCGGCATCCCGGTCGAGCCGCACCCGCAGTACAAGGACAAGTCTGCGGCTGAAGTCGTGCTCACCGTCCTCCATGCCGGCGCCAAGTTCGGCGGCGCCGGCTACAAGGTCTCAGGCGGTTTGCACGGCGTCGGTGTGTCCGTCGTGAACGCCCTGTCCACCCGGCTCGTCCTCGAGATCGACCGCGAAGGCAAGCGGCACCGGCTGGAGTTCCGCGACGGGGGCACGCCGACCGGACCGCTCAGCGTGGTCGGAGACGCGCCCCGTGGCAGGACAGGGACGACCGTCTCCTTCTGGCCGGACGCGGCGATCTTCGACGAGACGGAATTCCGCGCGCAGACCGTGCTCGAACGGCTGCAGGTCATGGCCTTCCTCAACCGCGGCCTCGAGATCAGGTTCCGGGACGAACGGGCCGGCCACGAGCAGGAACAGACCTTCCGCTACACCGGCGGCATCGTCGACTACGTGAAGCACCTGAACGAGTCGAAGGAGCCCCTCTTCCGCCGCGTAGCCTCCTTCGGCCAGCAGGAGGAGCACCAGGAGGTCGACGTCGCGCTCCAGTGGAACACCGCCTACTACGAAAGCCTCCACTCCTTCGCGAACGGGATCGCCACGGTCGAAGGTGGGATGCACGAGGAAGGGTTCAAAAAGGCGCTGACGAACGTGGTGAACAAGTACGCCCGCCAGCGCAACCTGTTGAAGGAGACGGCGGACAACCTCTCGGGTGAGGACATCCGCGAAGGACTCACGGCCATCATCTCGGTCCGGCTCACCGAGCCCCAGTTCGAGGGGCAGACGAAGGCGAAGTTGGGCAACG
>JAJYVX010000154.1 GCA_021791795.1 Actinomycetes bacterium
TCTCGGGGGGAGTCCTCGCGCTCATCTTCGCCCTGACGCACGGGCTGCCGGCCGGGAGCGCTCAATTCACGGGCGACGTCATCCGGCTCGCGGGCCGCATCCCGCGGCTCGCCGTCTTCACGGTGGCAGCGATCGCCGCACTCGGCAGCCTGGCGCTGCTCGGCACCCTCGCCGTGAAGCTCGCCCGCGAAGGCCGCCGAGACGGGCTGAACGCGATAGTCGGAGGCGCCGCGACGGCGCTCCTCATGACAGGAGCTGTGGCCGCGTGGCACCGGGCACCCGGCCCGGTGTCGCATGCGATGCTGGCCGGCACCGACGGGTCGGCCATGGTGCGTGACGCCGCCCTCATCGCGGCTGTCACCGCCTCGGGGATCCTGCGGCGCACCGGTTGGACGCGCTGGTCCGTCCTCGCCCTCGGGCTGCTCGTCCTCTCAGGCGTGGGGCTCGGCCAGATCACCGGCATCGGTGCCCTCGTGGCGACGCTGAGCGGCTGGGGCGGCGGGCTGCTCGTCAGATGGCTCCTCGGCACGAGCATCAGGCGGCCGAGCGTTGAGGTTCTGGTCGCCGCCCTCACCGAGGGCGGCATCGAGGTCGCCCACCTCGAGCGCTCCCCGGACGACGCGGCCCACCTGAACGGCCTCGACAAGAAGGGCGGACTGCTCGCCGTCACGGCGATCGGCTCCGAGTCACGCGGTGGAAGGATCCTGCAGCGCTTCTGGTCGCTGGTGAGGCTACGCGGCGCCGCCACCGGCTACGAGCCGCTCGGCGTGTGGGCACAGCTCCAGGCTCAGTCCCTGGCGAACGTCCTCGCGGCCGACGGTCACGTCTCGGCACCCCGGACTCTCCTCCTCCGCCACGTGGAGCCTGACACTGTCGTCCTCGTCGAGCGACCCAACGACGGTCCTGCCCTCTCGCCCGACACACCCGCCTCCGACGCCGAAGCGCTCTTCGCAGCCCTGCGCGCCCTGCATCATGCAGGCATCGCCCATCGCGACCTGCGGGCGGAGAACCTCGTGTGCGACGGTGCCGAGAGCGGCTTCCGCAGCCTCGCGCACGCCACGGTGGCCGCCGGCGAGCTGGTCCGGCGCATCGACGTCGCCCAGCTGCTCACGACACTGGGGAGAGTCCTCGGGGCTCGGGTCGCGGTCGACGCCATGCACAAGGGGTACCAGCCGCCAGACGACACGAGGATCGCCGCGATACTGCAGCCCGTCGCACTACTCAGCTGGGGCTGGCGCGAGGAGAGGGCGGCGCGCTCCTGCCTCTCGGAGGTGAGGAGCGAGCTGCTCGCACGCGAACCGGGCACCGGGACGGAGGATCTGCAGCTCGAGCGCCTGGAACGCTTCAGGTGGCGCACCGTCGCCACGGTCGTCGCCCTGACGGTGGCGGCCTACGTGCTCGTCGGGCAGCTCTCGAAGGTGAACCTCGTCGGTGCGCTCTCGCACACCAATTTCGGCTGGTTCGCCATGGCGCTCGTAGGTTCGGCCGTCACGTACGTAGGCTCGAGCCTCAACCTCGTGGCCTTCGTGCCTAAGAAGGTGTCCGTCTGGAAAGGCAGCTTGGTGGAGCTGTCCGGCGCCTTCATCGGGCTCGTGACGCCCCCGACGGTGGGACACCTCGCCATCAACGCCCGCTACCTCCGCCGCCAAGGCGTCGACGCGGCAACGACGGGCGGAGCCGTCGCAGTCTCCCAGATCGTGAACTTCTTCGTCACCATGGTCCTGCTCCTCGTGACCGTGCTTCTCACAGGCACCGGAGCCGGGCGCCTCAACATCGTCCCGAGCTCGAGGGTCCTCTACCTCCTCGGCGGCCTCGCCGTCCTCGCAGGAGCCGTGTTCGCGATCCCGAAGACCCGTGCCGCGGTACTCGCCAAGACATGGCCGCCGATCCGCCACGCCGTCCCCCGGCTGTTGGACGCCCTCTCACAGCCGCTTCGCCTCCTCATGGGCGTGGGAGGCAACCTCCTCATCACGGGCGGGTACGCGCTCGCACTCGTCGCCTCGCTCGAGGCGGTGGGAGCGCATCCTCCCGTCCTCGCGACCGCCGCCGTCTACATGGCGGGGAACGCGGTCGGGACGGCTGCACCGACGCCGGGCGGCATCGGTGCGGTCGAGGCCGTCCTAGCGGCCGGGCTGACGGCTGTGGGCATCCCGGCGCACGACGCTGTCCCCGCTGTCCTCATCTTCCGGGTCGCGACGTTCTGGCTGCCGATGCTCCCCGGGTGGCTCACCTTCCTCGTGCTGCAGCGGGTGGGCATCCTCTAGAGAGGCTTCTCAGCCCTTGCCGTGGAAGGCAAGGATCGCGGCCGCGACCCTGCTCGGCGACTCGAGCGGCCCGAAGTGCCCGAGCGTCTCGAAGTTCTCGAGGCGCCCGTAGGGCAGCGCCCGAGCCACAGGGGGGGCGAGCAGAGCAGGCGTGAAATGGTCGTCGGTGCTGCCGGCGGCCACAAGGGTAGGGGTCCGGACGGCCGAGACCATCGAGAAGGTCGGCTTCCCGGCGGCAGCGAAGATCGCCGCCTCGTGCTCCGGCGAGCACTTGAGCTCCACGCTGCCGTCCTTCCTGTCGGCGAAGCCATGCTCGACGTACGTAGCCAGCACCCCCGCTTGCACGAGGGAGAGCGGCGGCTTGCTGCCGTAGCGGTACATCGCGTCCGGCCGCGACTCGAAGACGCGCCGCCGCCGCAACGCAGTGTCCGTGAGCCTCGCGGACACCCCGTCGAGGCCGTCGTCGGGCAGGACTATCGGCTCGAACAGGTAAGCGGACGCGAGCAGTCCCGGCGCGGACAGCTCGGCAAGCAGGAGCGCCGCGCCGCCCAACGAGTGCCCGAAGGTGTCGACGGGCCGGTCGGAGACGGCGCCGACGACCGCTGAGACATCCTCGCCCATCGCCCTCCAGTCGAAGCGGTCGCCGGCCGGTGAGCTCGAGTCGCCGTGGGCGCGAAAGTCCATGGCGAACACGTGGAAGAAGGGGCGGAGGTGGGTCGCCATGGCCTGATAGGCCATCCCGAGCAGGCCGTTGGCGTGGCAGACGAGGAAGGGCGCACCTTCGCCGCCGAGGTCGTGGACGGCGAGCTCTACCCCGTCGCTCGAAGCGATCCGCACGGCCTAGGCCTGCGAGAGGTTGCCGAATCGGGCGATGTTGCTCACGAACGAGAGACGTGCCACCCCCGTAGGGCCGTTGCGGTGCTTCGCGATGAGCACCTCGGCCGTGCCGCGGTCCGCCGAGTCGGGGTTGTACACGTCGTCGCGGTAGATGAACATCACCACGTCGGCATCCTGCTCGATGGCGCCGCTGTTGTGCGAGACGATCCGGTTCGCAAGGAAACTGTGCGTGGACGGGACATGTGCGTCGAACACCTCCTCCTCCCCGGCAGGCACCACCCGGCGGACCGGGTCCCAGCCGAGGTCGTGGGAGACGAGCGGCTCGACCGGGACCTCGGCCACCGCCCTCGCCCGCAGCCCCGTCAGACGGCCACCGCCCGCCCCGCCTCTGTGCGCCCGGTGCTCGCCGCCGAGCCCGGCGCCGCGCGAAGTCTCGCCCGAAGGCTCGAGACGCTCCTCCGACTCGGGGACGTGAGGCACGACGGCGATCCGTTCGGCGGCTTCGAGCTGGGAGACGGTTCGCCACCCGTCGAAGGTGAGAAGCGGGTGGTTGCCGGTGGCACGCACGGTCCTACCCGAGACGAGCTCGACGTCGAAGACGCGCTTGCGGCCGGTCGACCACACCTCGGTCATCACCGAAGGGACGAGCCGGTAGCGGTGGTCGACCGACCAGACCGGGATCTGCCGCTCGCCCGCGGCGGCGAGCTCGCGGATGGTCACCTCCGCGCCCGTGTCCGCCCGGGCGACGAGCGTGTCGCCGCTCAGGCACTCCCGCAGGTCGGCGAGCATAGGTCGTTTGTCGGCTCTCGCCTCGAGGTTGCGCGACAGCTGGCTCAGGGCGACGACAGGTATCTTCAGCTCCCGGGCGAGGATCTTCAAGCCCCGCGAGATCTCGGAGATCTCCACCTGACGGTTTTCGGCGGAATTGCGCCCCGTCATGAGCTGCAAGTAGTCGACGACGACGAGACCGAGGCCTCCCTCGGTGGCCTTCATCCGTCTCGCCTTCGCCCTGATGTCCATGACGGTGAGGCTCGGGTTGTCGTCGATGAAGAGCGGCGCCGTGCCTATCCGACCTATGGCCGCAGCGATCTTCGACCAGTCGCTCTCGGCGAGCTTGCCGTTCCGCAAGCGGTTGGCGTCCACCCTCGACTCGGAGCAGAGGACCCGCTGGGCGATCTCGAGGTGGCTCATCTCGAGCGAGAAGAAGAGGACGGGGATCCCGCTGCGGGCGGCGTGTGCCGCGAGGCCTATGGCGAACGCCGTCTTCCCCATGGAAGGACGGGCGCCGACGACGACGAGGTTGGAAGGCTGCAGACCGAACAGCTCGTGGTCGAGGTCGGTGTAGCCCGTTGCGACGCCCGTGATCGTCTCGCCGCGGTCCGCGAGGACCTCGAGGTGCTCGAGGCTCTCCCCGAGCAGCTCCTTCAACGACCTCACGCTGTCGCTCGAGCGGCGCTGGGCCACCTCGAAGACCATCGCCTCTGCCTGGTCGAGGGCGGCCACGATGTCGCCCGGGAGCTCGTAGCCGAGCTCGGCTATCTCGTAGGCCACGCCGATGAGCCGGCGGAGCATCGCGTGCTCCTGGACGATCTTCGCGTACCGCCCGGCGCTCGAGCTGGCCGGCGTGTTCGCCTCGAGCGACAGCAGGGCCGACGCCCCGCCGGTGGCCTCGAGCGTGCCGGCGCGCCGCAGCTCCTCGGCCACCGTCACGACGTCGGCCGGCTCTCCCCTCGCGAACAGAGCGGTGACGGCGCCGAAGATGTGCGCGTGCGAAGGCTTGTAGAAGTCGTCTCCCGAGACCTCCTCCACCGCCACGGCGATGGCATCGCGCGATAGGAGCATGGCCCCGAGCAGCGACTCCTCCGCCTCGAGGCTGTGGGGCGGGACACGGCTCACCGTGCCGGCGCCTGCTCCGACACCACCACCGGCACTGTGTGGCCCTGCGGCAGAGAAGTGGGGAGCGGGTCCAGAGCCGAAGGCCGAGCTGTTTGCCGTCCCCGAGCGGACCCTTCGCGCCGGAATGTTCGAAGCGGGTTGGTGCGTCGCCATGTCGTCCTCAGCCTCGCTCCGGGCCGCGGGGGATCGATAGGCGAGGAACATGTGAATTCTTCTGTGGAACGCCGGCCATTCGCTGTGGAACGCCGAACCTTCGCTGTGGAAGGAAGGCCGGACCCTGTGGAAGACGGGTCAAGGGCGCGCGAGATCTCCTCGAGACAGGGAACGAAGGCTCGCTTTCTGCTGGCGCATCGGGACGGGCAACCGCGAGCGCCGGCATCGTCAACCCGCCGGGACGACCTCGACGGTGATGCGGAACTCGACCTCGGCATGCAGGCGGACGCCCACCTCGTGCGTGCCGACGGACTTGATCGGTTCGTCGGTGGTGAGGCGGCGACGGTCGAGCTCGATGCCTGTCTGCGACTTGACGGCCTCGACGACGTCGTGCGGGGTGACGGAGCCGAACAGGCGGCCCTCGGTGCCCACCCGGGCCGGGATCGTGATGACGGCTGGGACGAGCTTCCGGGCGATCGCTTCGGCGCCCTCGCGGTCCTTCGCGTCCCTCAGGTCGCGCGCACGGCGCATGGAGGACGCCTGGTATTCGATCCCCTCGGTGGCGACTATGGCCAGGCCCCCCGGCAGCAGGTAGTTCCTGGCGAAGCCGTCAGCGACGTCGACGATGTCGCCGCGCTTGCCCACCGTGCCGAAGTCGGAGCGGAGCACGACCCTCACGACTCGCCTCCCTCCCCAACCGGGGAGGCGGACGCCTCGACGAGGCTGTCCCCGCCGTCGGATGAGGGCTCTTCGAAGCTGCCCTCGTCTCTCTCCTCCTCGCCGAGGTCGATCTCTTCTATGTCGACGGTTGCATCCTCGGACGCCCCAGGGCCGGCGGCGGCCCCACGGCCGGGCCCGCGCCCGCCGCCGGAGCGCTGCGTCGGCCGGTCGCTCGTCGTGCGTTGCGTGTAGGGCAGGAGAGCGAGCTCCCGCGCTGTCTTGATCGCGAGCGCCACGTCGCGCTGGTGCTGGGCGCAGTTGCCGGAGACGCGCCGAGCTCGGATCTTCCCCCGGTCCGACATGAACTTGCGCAGGAGTCCCACGTCCTTGTAGTCGACCGAGCTCATGTGCTCCTTGCAGAAGATGCAGACCTTCTTCTTGCCGCGGCGCACCGTGTCCTTGGTGGACCGGCGCGACGAACGGTCGCGGTCGTTGTTCCGTGCCATCAGAAAGGTTCCTCGTCGTAGGATGCGTAATTGGTCTCAGGCTCGCCTTGGCCGCGCCCGGCGGCTGCGACGGTCGCCGGGCGACCGGCCTGGCTGTCGGACGGGCCGCGCCGCTCGTTCTTCTCCACCTGGGCAGAGGCCCACCGAAGGCTCGGACCGACCTCGTCGGCGACGACCTCCACCTTCGAGCGCTTCTCGCCCTCTTGGGTCTCCCAGGAGCGCTGCTCGAGCCGCCCGGTCACGATGACCCGGGTTCCTTTGTGGAGACTGGCGCTCGCGTTCTCGGCGAGCTCGCGCCAGCAGACGACGTCGAAGAACGAGGTCGCCTCCTCCCACTCCTGGGTCTGGCGGTTCTGCCAGCGGCGGTTGACGGCAAGCCCGAAGCTCGCCGTCGGCTGACCGGACGGGGTGAAGCGCAGCTCGAGCTCACGCGTCACGTTGCCTACCAGCACGATCGTGTTGCCGTTCGACATCTTCTGTCTCCAGTCGTCGTCAGCTGGCCGCCGGCTGAGCCGCTGCCGGAGTCGACCTGCGGGCAGAACGCCCGGCCGCCTGCTCCGGCTGGCGGATCACCTTGTGGCGCAGCACTGCATCCTCGAGGGCGAGCATCCGGTCCACCTCGGCCAGCACCTCGGGCTCGGCCGTCGCCTCGATGACGACGTAGTAGCCCTCGCTACGGTGCTTGAGCTCGTAGGCGAAGGTGCGACGACCCCAGTGGCTCACCTGGCCCGGTGCCCCACCTCGGCTCTTCACGAGCTCGACCACCCGGTCGACGCGCTCACGGATCTCGTCCTCTTCGCGGTCGACGTCGAAGATGACCATGACTTCGTAGGGCCGCACGGCGGCCTCACCTCCTTCGGACCCGGCGCCAACGCACCGGGGCCCCTCGCGGGGCAGGGGTAGCTTGGTTGTACCTGGTCATCCTAGCCGACGTCGGCGAGACGGCCCTCGGCCTCTGCATAGGCACAGGATGCACGAGGGGTGCGACAACGCTATCGCGCGAGCGGTCGCGAGCGTCTCGCCTGGTCGATGACCTAGGCTCTG
>JAJYVX010000009.1 GCA_021791795.1 Actinomycetes bacterium
CTTCACACGCACCCGATCTACGCCCGGCCAGCGGGCGAGCCCTGCCATGTCGATCTCGTTGTCGAAGTGGCCGATGTTGCCGACGATGGCCTGGTGCTTCATCCGGCTCATGTGCTCGGCCGTGATGACGTCCCGGTTGCCGGTTGCCGTGACGAAGATGTCGGCCGTCGACACGAGGTCGGCCACGGTCGCCACCTGGTAGCCGTCCATCGCCGCCTGCAGAGCGCAGATCGGGTCTATCTCGGTCACGACGACCCTCGCCCCCTGTCCCCGGAGGGACTCGGCGCAACCCTTGCCGACGTCTCCGTAGCCGCAGACGACCGCGACCTTCCCGCCGATGAGAACGTCGGTGGCCCGGTTGATGCCGTCGATGAGCGAGTGCCGGCAGCCGTACTTGTTGTCGAACTTCGACTTCGTCACCGAGTCGTTCACGTTGATGGCCGGGAACAAGAGCTCGCCGCGCTGCTCCATCTGGTAGAGGCGGTGGACACCTGTGGTGGTCTCCTCGGTCACGCCCCGCACGCCGTTGGCGAGCGAAGTCCAGCGCGAGCCGCCGATCGAACCCCCGAGCAGCGAGAGCACGACCGCGGCCTCCTCGCTGTCGGCCGACGACGGGTCCGGGACGGCACCTGCCTTCTCGTACTCGACTCCCTTGTGCACGAGCAGCGTGGCATCCCCGCCGTCGTCGAGGATCATGTTCGGGCCGTCGTCGTCCGGCCAGCTGAGCGCCTGCTCCGTGCACCACCAGTAGTCCTCGAGCGACTCGCCCTTCCAGGCGAACACGGGTACTCCCTTCGGGTCCTCCGGCGTGCCGTGAGGGCCGACCACGACGGCAGCCGCCGCCTGGTCCTGGGTGGAGAAGATGTTGCAGGAGGCCCATCGCACCTCTGCTCCGAGAGCGACGAGGGTCTCGATGAGGACAGCGGTCTGGATCGTCATGTGGAGGGAGCCGGTGATGCGGGCGCCACGCAGTGGCTGGGAGGGCTGGTACTCGGCCCGGACCGCCATGAGTCCGGGCATCTCGTGCTCGGCGAGCTCGATCTCCCTCCGGCCGAGGTCGGCGCACGAGATGTCGGCGATCTTGTATGCGAAACCCATCACTTCTCCTCCTGGAATCCGGCACCTGCCGCGGAGCCCGCCAGCGCGAGCAGTTGCAGATGCTTCTCTTGCTCGTACGCCAGCCAGTCCGGCGGCGAGACGCCGGGCGGCCGCACGGGCAGAGCGGCAAACCACGCATCGACGGCGTGGCGGAGTCCGGGGTCCTCTCGCAACCTGCGGGCGAAACCCATCTCGGCCAACTCCACCCCGAATCCGTCGAGCAGCTCTCGCAGCGTGCGGAGACGCTGCAGCTCGGCCGGCCCGAACAGCCGGTAGCCGGAAGCGGAGCGCTCGGGTACGACGAGGCCGGACTCCTCTATGTAGCGGAGCATCCTCGGCGACCAGCCGCTCGTAGCCGCCGCCTCGTGGATGGTGAGAGCGCCGGCATCCATCGGCCAAACCTTAACAGAGCTATGGCAAGGTTCGCCGGATCAAGGCTCGAACAAGCTCGTCTCTCCGGGACGAGAGGGAGAAGGCGAAGCAGCGCGTCCTTCGAAGGCCCCGAGGAGACCGGACTCTTCCGGCCGGTCGAAATACCGGCTGAGGGGATCGTGCTGGCGCTGGTAGGAGGACCCGATCGGCCGGCCGTAGAGGTGGTCCGGCGCCTCCAGCATGCGCTCGAAGGTGAGCTTGCAGACGAGTTGGCCGTGGTCGATCATGAACGGCACGTCGTGCGCCCTCACCTCGAGGGCTGCCCGCGAACCGTGGAACAGGCGCTCGGCGTCGTAGCCGAAGCCCGGGTCGAAGAAGCCGGCGTAGTGGGTGCGGAGCTCTCCGCTCGTGGGGTCGTAGGCCGTCATCTCGGCCGCGAGGTGCGGCGGGATGGAGACGGCTTCCTCGGACATGAGCAGGTAGAAGACGTGAGGGCTGAGGACGAGCCGGTCCCCGGGCTCGTGCCTCACCTTCTCGAAGAACGGCTCGGGATCGATGGGCGGAGGCTTGGTGAGGTCGAGCAGCGGGGTGTCCTTCCGAGCTCGGTAGCCGACGCGGCCCGCCTGGTCGCCGATCAGATCGAGCCCCAGGTACAGGCCGTTCGCCGTCACCAGATCCGCGGAGGGAAGCGGCTCCGAACCTCTCCAGAGAAGGGGCGTGTCGCCGTGCATCCCGACTATGTCGTCGTCGGTGAGCTGCGTCCTGCCGACCGACAGCCGCAGCTGGTTGAGGCTCATGTTCTCCCTCAGCTTCACCGCGAAGGAGAGGGGCACGATCTCGAGGTAGAGCGGCCCCTCGTACCCGGGGGCGATCTCGTCGAAGCGTGCGCCTCCTTCCGTGATGACCCGCGCGAAGACGTCGAGCCGACCGGTCGAGCTCTTCGGGTTCGCCTTGGCGCGGACTGTCCGCGGCAGGAGGAGCTGCTCCTTCAGGGGGACGAGATAGGGCCGCCCCGGATGCAGCACAGCGCCCTCACGGTGGAGGTCGAGCACCTCCATCTCGAGCTCCTTGTACTTCTCGCTCACGGGCCTCGAGTCAGCGAGGAAGCTGCACCTGAGCCCGTAGGCGGTCTCGCCGAGCCGCAGGTCGAGGCTTGCGGGCTGGATGTTCTCGGGGGGGACCTCGTACTCCCCGCCGTGGATCACTCCGGCCTCGATGGCTTCGAAGAGATGCTGGCTCGCGAGCACGCCGTCGCCTGCAGGCAGTGAGAGGCCCCTCATCGCGGCATTCCTCCGAGCGCTCGCACGGGCATGGCGCATCGTACCGAGGTGGCCGCTCGACCGGAATTTGCCCGAGTGCGCGAGAACGAATTACCGCTCGGAGAGCAGGGATAATAGATTCCGCCGCTGTGCTGGACAGGTATCCGGTCGCGTTGGCCCTGAGCGCCTTCGCGCTGGCAATAGCGGGTCGGCGGCTCTTCTACCTCTACAGCATGGTGAGAGCGGGCAAGCCGGCCCCGGGGCGTCTCTCGCATTGGAGAAGGCGCGCCGAGGTGGAGCTGGCGGAGGTGGGTGGGCAGAAGCGCCTCCTGCGCTGGAGGCTCTCCGGGCTCGCCCACGCGTTCACGTTCTGGGGCTTCACCATCCTTCTTCTCACCATCATCGAGGCGTACGGTGACACGTTCCAGCCCACCTTCCACATCCCCGGCATCGGGACCAATCCGATCGTCGGGTTCATAGAGGACTTCTTCATAGTCGCCGTCCTCGTGGCCCTCATCGTCTTCAGCGTCATCCGCCTCGTCTACGACCCGAAGCGGATCGGGCGCTCGAGCCGCTTCTACGGCTCGCACACCGGAGCTGCCTGGGTGACGCTCGCGCTAATAGCGGGCGTGATGATCACGCTCCTCATGTACCGGGCGGCGCAGACGCGGGTGCCGGGCGACTTCCCCTACAGCCACTGGGCGTTCGCGTCCTGGGGCGTCGGAAGCCTCTTCGGGCCCGTGTCCGTAGCGACGGCGAGGGCCATCGAGACGGTGTTCATCGACGTCAACATCGCCGTCATCGTCGGCTTCCTCGTCTTCGTCGTCTACTCGAAGCACCTGCACATCTTCATGGCGCCGATCAACGTTGCCTTCTCCCGCCAGCCGCGAGCCCTCGGCGCACTCGACAAGACGCCGGACATGGATGTCGAGAACCTCGACGCGGACACCGTCTTCGGCGCGGGGAAGATCGGCGACCTCACCTGGAAGCAGTTGCTCGACCTCGTCACCTGCACCGAGTGCGGGCGGTGCCAGAGCCAGTGTCCTGCCTGGAACACCGGCAAGCCGCTCAGCCCGAAGCTCGTCATCATGGACCTTCGCGACGAGATGTTCCGCACCCACAAGAAGAAGAGCCTCGGGTCGGACACCACCGCGCCCGCTTCGACGAGCACCGAGGCCACCGGGGGCGACTCGGCGAAAGCGAAGAGCGCCGTGAAGGCCCCCCTCGAGGAGCGGCACCTCGTTCCCGAGGTGATCGATCCCGACGTGCTCTGGTCCTGCACGACGTGCGGCGCTTGCGTCGAGCAGTGCCCGGTCGACATCGAGCACGTCGACGCGATCGTCGACATGCGCCGCTACGAGGTGCTGATCGAGTCCCGCTTCCCGTCCGAGGCCGGTCTCATGCTGCGCAACATCGAGAACCGCGGCGACCCATGGGGTCTCGGAGCGGCGAAACGCCTCGAGTGGACCGAAGCCCTCGACTTCGACATACCCGTCGTGGACGACCGGATGCCCGAGGAGGTGGAGTACCTCTTCTGGGTCGGCTGTGCCGGCGCCCTCGACGAGCGGGCGCGAAAGACCACCCAATCGATCGCGCGGCTTCTTCACCAGGCAGGGGTGACCTTCGCCCTGCTCGGGCCGAAGGAGTCCTGCACCGGCGACCCGGCGAGGCGGCTCGGCAACGAGTACCTCTTCCAGATGCAGGCGATGCAGAACGTCGAGACCCTCTCCGCCACCGGCACGAAGAAGGTCATCGCCTCCTGCCCGCACTGCTTCAACTCGCTCGGCAAGGAGTACCCCGCACTCGGCGGCGACTTCGAGGTGATCCACCACTCGCAGCTCCTCGGTCGCCTCGTGGCAGACGGCCGGCTGCGCCCGGACCGCTTCGACGCCAAGGTGACCTACCACGACCCGTGCTACCTCGGCCGGCACAGCAGGGTCTACGACCCGCCGCGCTCGGTCATCGAGTCGGTGCCGGGAGTCCAGTCGATAGAGATGCACCGCTGCCGCGAGCGCGGTTTCTGCTGCGGAGCAGGTGGTGCCCGCATGTGGCTCGAGGAGCGGATCGGCAAGCGCGTGAACCTGGAGCGGATGGACGAAGCGCTCGGCACGGGTGCCGACGTGGTCTCGACCGCCTGCCCGTACTGCCTCATCATGCTCGACGACGCCGTGAAGGAGCGCCAGCGCGACGAGGAGGTGTCCGTCATGGACATCGCCCAGGTGCTCGAGCGCTCCATGGCGCCCGCGCGCCTCGGAGCGGCCTCACCAGCCTCTCCGCAGACCACTCTCGACGACTCGGCGGGCTCGGGCGCCGAGATGGTCCCGGAAACGGGGTCGGGCGCGCCGCCGGGCGGGCCGGCACCCGAGCAGCCGGCCTGAGAGTCGGCGCCTGTCTCAGCCGGCTTGCCGGGCGACAGCCTCGGCAGCCGCCGCGGCAGCGGCCGGGTCGCCGAGGTAGCGGGCGGACACGAGGTTGAAGGCTCTGTCGAGCTCGTAGACGCGTGGGAACCCCGTCGGTATGTCGAGGCCGGCTATCGCCTCGTCCGAGATGGACTCGAGGTGCTTCGCGAGCGCCCGGAGGCTGTTCCCGTGGGCGACGACGAAGACGGTCCGGCCGGAGGAGAGCTCGGGTGCGATGGCGTCGTCCCAATATGGGAGGAGCCGCAGCAGCACGTCCTTCAGGCACTCGGTCGCCGGAAGGGCCGAAGGCGGTACCCCGCGGTAGCGCGGGTCGTTCGCCGGGTGGTTGGGATCGTCCAGCGCGACCGGTGCGGGCGGCACGTCATAGCTCCGCCGCCAGAGCTTCACCTGCTCGGCGCCGTAGCGATCGGCCGTCTCCTTCTTGTTCAACCCCTGCAACGCGCCGTAGTGCCGCTCGTTGAGGCGCCAGTGCCGCCGCACCGGGAGGTAGCTGAGCTCCATCTCGTCGAGCGCGAGGTTCGCCGTGCGCACCGCGCGGGTGAGAAGTGACGTGTGCACCGAGTCGATGTGGAGCTCCTGCTCGCCGGCGAGCAGCCTGCCGGCGACCCTCGCCTCCTCCTCGCCGGCGTCCGTGAGGTCGACGTCCGTCCATCCGGTGAAGCGGTTCTCGGCGTTCCAGGTGCTCTGGCCGTGGCGCAGGGTGACAAGTGTTGGCACGTTGATCCTTTAACACGGGACGAAGCACATTTACCATTCCGCGATGCGCCGGCGCGAGTTCCTCTCTCTCTGCGGTGGCGCTATGGCGGGGAGCGTGCTCGCCGCTTGCAGCTCGGCGACTTCGGCGACTACCACGACATCGGGCACCGGCCCGACGACTACTGCGGGAACGGGGACCGGCACATCGACTTCGACGACGTCGACCACCGCGGTGCCGAGCGACCTCTCCGGTCTCGCTCGCGCCATCAGAGGCGAGCTCGTCCTTCCGTCCTCCGCCGCCTACGGGACGGCCGTGCAGTCCTACAACCCGGTCTTCGACGGGGCGCATCCGCTCGCCGTCGCCTACGTCGAGTCGGCCTCCGACGTCGCAGCGGTCGTCGGCTACGGCCGCGACCGGAACGTGCCTCTTTCGATCCGCTCGGGCGGTCACTGCTACGGAGGCTGGTCGACAGGTCCGGGCGTCGTGATCGACGTCACCCGCCTCGACGCGGTGACCGTGTCGGGGGGCACCGTGACGGCCGGCTCCGGCACGCGGCTCGTCGACTTCTACGCGGCCATGGCGCCGCACGGGCTCGCCGTGCCCGGGGGATCGTGCCCGACGGTGGGCCTCGCCGGGTTGGCACTCGGCGGCGGCCTCGGCGTGCTCGACCGGAAGCTCGGCCTCACGAGCGACAACATGGTGCACGCCGAGGTGGTGCTCGCTTCGGGAGAGGTCGTCACGTGCTCCGAGTCCTCCCACTCCGACCTCTTCTGGGCACTGAGAGGCGCAGGCGGGGGGAGCTTCGGTGTGGTGACGCGGATGGCGTTTCGCCCCAGTCCGATCGGAGATCTGGGGCTTCTCACCCTCGTGTGGCCCTGGTCCGCGGCTCCGCGAGCGGTCGCAGCCTGGCAGCGTTGGGCACCGACGGCTCCCGACGAGCTGTGGTCGAACTGCCTGCTGCTCGCGAGCCAGAGCACCCCGACAGGCACGGCGCCGGTCGCCCGGATCACCGGTGTCTACGCCGGCGGCCAGTCGCAGCTCCAGCCCCTCGTCGACGATCTCATCTCCGCCGTGGGCAGCCAGCCCTTCGACGACTTCGTCGGCTCCGCCGCCTACCTGCAGACGATGCTCATCGAGGCAGGATGCGACGGCGACACGTTGCCGGAGTGCCACCTGCCGAGCGTCAACCCGCATGGCATCCTCACGCGGGCACCCTTCGCGGCGAAGTCCGACTTCGTCTCCGTGCCTTTCTCGAGCGCCGCCATCTCCCGGTTGCTCGCCGCGGTCGAGGCTCGTGAGGCATCTCCGGTGCTGTCGGGCGGCGGCATCGCCCTCGACGCCGCCGGCGGCGCGGTGAACCGCGTCGCCGCCGGCGCCACGGCCTTCGTCCACCGGGACGCCCTCTTCAGCATGCAGTACAGCGCCAACTGGCCGAACGGTGCGGCGGCATCGCTCGTGCAGGCGAACATGACCTGGCTGAGCGACGCCTGGCAGTCGATGCGACCGTACGTCAACGGCCAGGCGTACCAGAACTACGCGGACCCTCAGCTGACCGACTGGGCGGAGGCGTACTACGGCTCCAACCTCCCCCGTCTCGAACAGGTGAAGGCCGCCTACGACCCGCACGACCTCTGGCGCTTTCCCCAGTCGATCCCCCTGCCCAGCTCCTAGCGCTCGCTCTTCTTGCTGGCCGTCGGCCGGTCGTCAGTAGGCTCGCCGCGAGGCCAGAGAGCCGACCGCAGATTGAACAGGAGCAGGGAAAGTGCCCTACGTCTTCGACTTCGACCACTCCCACCCACGCCCCCCGATGCAGATGAAGGACCTGCTCGGCGGCAAGGGCGCCAACCTGGCGGAGATGACGTCGGTGCTCGGACTGCCCGTACCGCACGGCTTCACGATCTCGACGGACGCTTGCCGCTCCTACATGACCGGTGGCTGGCCCGACGGCCTCTCGGCTGAGGTGGACGACCACCTTGCACGGCTGGAGCAGGCGATGGGCCGCAAGCTCGGCGACCCGGACGAGCCGCTCCTCGTCTCCGTACGCTCCGGGGCGAAGTTCTCCATGCCCGGCATGATGGACACCGTCCTCAACCTAGGCCTGAACGACAAGTCGGTGCAGGGCCTCGCCCAGCAGACAAGCGACGAACGTTTCGCCTACGACTCCTACCGACGCTTCGTCCAGATGTACGGGCGCATCGTGCTCGGCATACCCGGGGAGAAGCTCGAGCGGCCGCTCGAGGAGGCGAAGGAGAGGGCCGGCGCGTCCTCGGACGCCGAGCTCCCGGCCGAGACCCTCCGCGGGCTCGTCGACGAGTTGAAGGACCTGGTGCGGGAAGAGACGGGCGAGGCCTTCCCCGAGCAGCCGCTCGACCAGCTCCGCGGCGCAATCGAAGCGGTGTTCGAGTCGTGGAACGGGGCCCGCGCAATCGCGTACCGGGTGAGGGAGCGTATCCCGCACGACCTCGGCACGGCCGTGAACGTCCAGGCCATGGTGTTCGGCAACCGGGACGACAACTCCGGCACAGGAGTGGGGTTCACCCGCGACCCCGCGACCGGTGCGCAGGGGGCGTACGGCGACTTCTTGGTCAACGCCCAGGGCGAGGACGTCGTCGCGGGCATCCGCAACACCGAACCGCTCGCCGCGATCGAGGGCAGGTTCCCCCGTATCTATGCCGAATTGATGGAGATATTCGCCCGTCTCGAGGCGCACTACCGCGACATGTGCGACACCGAGTTCACGATCGAGCAGGAAAAGCTCTGGATGCTGCAGACACGCGTGGGCAAGCGCACCGGCAGGGCGGCCTTGAAGATGGCGGTCGACATGGCCGACGACCCCGTCATCCACCTGTCGCACGCCGAGGCAGTGCAGCGAGTCGGAGCCGAGCACGTCGACCAGGTCCTGCACCCGCAGTTCGCCGACCACTCGACACCCCCGCTGACAAAGGGCCTCGGCGCCTCGCCCGGCGCCGCCGTGGGCAGTGTCGTCTTCACGGCTGACGACGCTGAGGCTCAGGCGGCGGACGGCGCCCACGTCATCCTGGTGAGGAACGAGACCAGCCCTGACGACGTGCACGGCATGCTCGCGGCGCAAGGGATACTCACCGCGCGGGGAGGACTCGTCAGCCACGCTGCGGTCGTCGCCCGCGGCTGGGGGAAGCCGGCCGTCGTCGGTGCAGAACAGATACGGGTCGATACAAGGGCGAAGTCGTTCCGGGTCGGCGACACCGTCGTCCGGGAAGGAGATGTCATCTCGATCGACGGATCTTCCGGCCTCGTGATCGAGGGCGCCGTCGAGCTCACGGAGGCCGAGCCGCCCGAGGAGCTTCAGCGCATCCTCGGATGGGCGGACGAGATCAGGCACGGCAAGCTCGGGGTGAGGGCGAACGCGGACAACGGCCCTGACGCGGCGAACGCCCGGCGGCTCGGCGCCGAGGGGATCGGCCTCTGCCGCACGGAGCACATGTTCCTCGGCGACGACCGCCTGCCCATCGTGCGGCGGATGATCCTCGCGGGGAACGCGGAAGAGGAGACCGCCGCCCTCGAGGAGCTGCGAGTGGCGCAGCGCTCGGACTTCACCGAGATCCTCGAAGCCATGGACGGCCTCCCCGTAGTGGTGCGACTGCTGGACCCACCGCTGCACGAGTTCCTGCCCGACGTCGAGTGGCTGGCGATAAAGGAGGCGAAGGAAGGGTTGAACGAGGAGGAGCAGAGGCTCTACGACGCAGCCCGAGCCTGGCGCGAGGCGAACCCCATGCTCGGCACTCGCGGGGTTCGCCTAGGCGTGCTCAAGCCCGGCCTCTACGCCATGCAGGTCCGGGCGCTCATGGAGGCAGCCGTCGACCGGGTCCGGGCCGGCGGGAGGCCCATGGTCGAGGTGATGATCCCTCTCACCGTCTCCCGCGAGGAGCTGGCGCTCGCTCGCAGCTGGGTCGAAGCGGCCGTCGCCGAGGTCGAGGAGTCCGCCACGAGCGAGGGCGAGAGGGTCGAGGTCACGATCGGAACGATGATCGAGACTCCCCGCGCCGCGCTCGTCGCCGGCGAGATCGCCGAGGTCGCCGACTTCTTCTCCTTCGGCACGAACGACCTCACCCAGATGACCTTCGGCTTCAGCCGCGACGACGTGGAGGGTCGGATGATGTCGGCCTACCTCGAGAAGGGCCTCCTCCGGGCGAACCCGTTCGAGAACGTCGACCCCGAGGGGGTGGGAGAGCTGGTGCGGGTCGCGGTGGAACGGGGCCGGGCGACCCGGCCGGACCTGAAGTGCGGAGTCTGCGGCGAGCACGGCGGCGACCCGTCGTCCATCGACCTGTTCTTCAAGGCGGGCCTCGACTACGTGAGCTGCTCCCCCTTCAGGGTCCCGATCGCCCGGCTCGCCGCCGCGCAGTCGGTGCTCGCCTCGTCGAGCTGAGACGGGGCCACGTCTCGGAGATCTGCACCCGCCGTGTAACGCGGGCTGTGGGCGCTGCCATTGAATGAAGAGGACCGAAGGCGCCTCCTCGGCGAGAGCGACGCCTTCGCCCGGACCAGCGGACAAGACGGGAGCAGGGGTGACCTCAGCAGCGAGGCTCAGCGGTGGGGCCTTTCCTGGGTCACTCCTGCCCGGTGGCACGGCGGCATGTGCCGCGCCATTCTCACAGACCGACGACCTGGGTCTCGCGCGGCACGAACAGCGTGGACGACGGGAACCTGACTGCAAGCGGTGTGCACGGCGGGGCGTTCGCCTGACTGGCCGATAGCCCCGTGTCGTTGGCGGGTGACCTCGAGTACGTCTCGCTCCGGTTCCCGAACCGGCACCGGAGCGCTCCCTTCGCGGTGTCCGTGTTCCCTTGCCCGTCCCGACCTGGGACACTGGAGCGGGAGCGATTGGGGTCGATGACACTCGGGAGCCGGTTCGCGTCGACCATGGATGCCGCGCGCCGCGGGGACGAGGCAGCCCTGGCGGAGCTGTACATGGACGTCAACCCGATCCTCCTCCGCTTCCTCCGCGCCCGAGAGCCCGGCGAAGCGGAGGACTTGGCATCAGAGGTGTGGCTGCGGCTGTCCCGCCTACTTCCCTCGTTCAAAGGAGACGAGCCCGGATGGTTCGGGCTGGTGTTCCTCGTGGCTCGGCGGTGCCTGAACGACCATTGGAAGCGACAACGTCGGCGGAAGACGGAGCCGGTGGCCATTGACGATCTCATCCACCATCCCGGTCCCGCCGATGTCGAGGCCGAGGGACTCGAGTCGGTCTCGACGGCGGAGGCGATCCGTTTCGTCACCGGCCAACTGAACCGAGACCAAGCCGACGTGCTGCTGCTGCGCCTGCTCGTAGGACTCAGCGTGGAGGAGGTCGCGGCGGCCATCGGCAGGCGACCGGGTCACGTGAGAGTTCTCCAGCACCGCGCCGTCGCCGCGCTGCGGGCGCGGCTGGCGGCTGGCGAGGAGGGCGCGCGAAGCGTAGCCACCGTGAGCTTCGCGGCGGAGCACCTCGGGACAGATGCTGCGCCGACCCTCGGAGGGCTGAAGTGAGCGCCATGCGAAGGCGGCGCGACGCCATCGACGAGATGCTGCGGGCGACGGGGCGCATGGGAGGTGCGGACGGTCTTGAGCCGGTGGCGGACATGCTCCGTGCACTCGCCGCTCCTTCGCCTCTCCTCTCGACAAAAGCCGGAGGCGTGACCCTCGGGCCGCCTGAGGTTGCCCTCGGGCCGCTCGACGTCGCCCTCATCGGCGAGGTCGCTCGCTCGGTGAGGTCGAGGGGGCGCAGCTCCTATCTCGACCGCCTCAGGATCGCCGCGGCGACGGCGACGGCCAAGGGCCTCATCATCGTCGGCGTGTTGATCGGCGGTTCGGTCGCGGCTGCCGCCACCGGCAGCCTGCCTGCGCCGATACAACATGCCGTCGCCCGGGCTCTCGCCGGGCTCGGGATTCGCATACCGGGTGACGTCGCGGGAGCACCGTCTCGAGGGCGAGCGAGCATCGGCAGTGCTCTCGCGGGCGCGGACACTACGCAGGTGCCTGCCAGCACGTCCGCCCCTGCCGGAAGAAGAGCACTGGCCAACCGGCCTACCGAGAGCCGACACGGCCGAAAAGGCCCGAGAGGCCGCGGCAGCGGCTCGTCGCCGGGCAGCGGCCACACGAGGCGTGGAACCGGCGGAGGGCGGTCGCAGCACGGCGGCAAGGGCAAGGGGCACTCGCAAGGCCGCGGCAAGGGCAAGGGGCACTCGCACGGGCGCGGCAAGGGCAAGGGGCACTCGCACGGCCGCGGCAAGGGGCACTCGCACGGTCATGGCAATGGGCCGGGCACGGGGCCGGGGCCGGGGCAGGGGCCGGGCAACGGGCACGGCAAGAGGCCAGCCGACGAGCCGGGGCAGGGCGATGGACCGGGGCAGGAACAACGCCCATCCAAGCCTGTGCACGGCCGCCCGAGCGTCTGAACGGGGTCGCCCTCCGGTATACGGTCGGCGTGATGGGAATAGTGCCAGAGGATGTCGCGGCCGTCCGAGCCGCGACCGACATCGTGGCACTGATCGGCGAATTCGCCCCGCTGAAACGGGTGGGGCGCCGCTTCGTCGGGCTCTGCCCCTTCCATGCCGAAAAGACGCCGTCCTTCAGTGTCAACGCCGAAGAGGGCTTCTACTACTGCTTCGGCTGCAAGGCGGCCGGCGACGCAATCAGCTTTCTCCGGGCCATAGAAGGGTGTGACTTCGTCGAGGCGGTGGAGCGCCTCGCCGAGCGTGCCGGCATCGCCGTTCGCCACGATGCCGGCGCGACTTCGGAGCGTGATCGGCTCCAGCCGTTGAAGGACGCCATGGCTAGAGCTGTGTCCTTCTACCACCAGCGACTGCTCGACGGTCGCGACGCAGGTCCGGCCCGCCAGTACCTGCGCTCCCGGGGGTATGGGGGGGAGGTCGTGAGGCAGTTTCGCCTCGGATGGGCGCCGGGCGGCAGCCAGTTGGTCCGGGCGCTCAGAGTCGACACGAAGCTGCTGGAGTCATGCGGGCTGGCCCGGTCCGGCAACTACGGGCCACAGGATGCCTTCCGGGAGCGGATCGTGTTCCCGATATTCGATCCCTCCGGTGCCGCCATAGCTCTCGGCGGGCGGGTCGTACCCGGTGGGCGCGATGGCGGGCCCAAGTACCGCAACTCGCCCGAGACGCCGATCTACTCCAAGCGGCGCACGCTGTACGCACTCAACTGGGCGCGCCACGACATAGTCCAGACGCAGGAGGTGATCGTGTGCGAGGGCTACACGGACGTCATCGGGCTCTTCCTCGCCGGGCTGCCTCGTGCCGTCGCGACGTGCGGCACGTCGCTCACGGAGGACCACTTCAAACTGCTCGCTCGATTCGCCAAACGGGTGGTGCTGGCCTTCGACGCCGACGCGGCGGGTCAGGAGGCAGCGGCTCGCTTCTACGAATGGGAGCGACGGCACGACCTCGAAGTCGCGGTGGCTGCGCTGCCCGCAGGCAGTGACCCGGGCGAGCTCGCATCCCGCGACCCCGACGCCCTGCGCTTGGCCGTCGAGCACGCCAAGCCGTTCCTGCAGTTCCGGCTGGACCGCGTGCTCTCGCCCGACCGGTTGAAGACACCCGAGGCGCGCGCCCGCGCCGCCGAGGAGGCGGTGGCGATCGTGGCCGAGCACCCGAACGAGCTCGTGCGCGACCAGTACGCCATGACGGTGGCCGACCGGTCTCGCATCGACGCGGAGCGGATCCGCGACCGTGTCGAGCGCGCGCGGCAGCAGCCCCAGGCGAGAGACGGGCACACCGGTGGTGCCGCCGGATCGCCGCGGCTCGACCTCTCGCGTGCAACCGACGTCGCCGCGACCATGTCCTCCTCCCGGAACGGCCCCGGACCGGTCTCGCCGGGCACCAGGGCGGGGAGGGACGCGCTGGCGCTCGCGGTCCACGAGCCGGCGTCCATGGCCAACCGCCTCGTCGAGGCGTTGTTCGCTGACCAGGTGCAGCTCGAAGCATTCCGGGCCCTCTGGAAGTCCTCGTCCCTCGCCGAGGCAGTCGACGTCGCCCCGGACGAGTCGGCGGACCTGCTCCGCCAGCTCATAGTGAGCGAGCCGCCCACCGACGCGGATGAGACACTCGTCGCGCTCACGAGAGCGGCCGCCTCGCGCGAGTTGGCAGCGCTCGAGCGAGACGCCCGAATTGCCGAGGCGGAAGGTGACCAGGATCGGTTCAGCGTGGTCGTGGCGTCGATCGGCTGGCTGAAGCAGCAACTAGAAGCGATGGACGAACGAAACGACGAGAAACCCGCCCTCCTCGTGACAGACGCCGCAAACCAGTTGTTAGCGTGGTTTTCGGAGCGAGGGGAGGTCGTATGACGTGGAGCACAGGCGCCGAGAACGGTGACCTGCTCACGCCTTCGCAGGCGGCAGAGCGGCGCTCCAGGGTGGCTACTGCCATGGCCGTGGCCGAATACCAGCACTCCTCCTCGTCGGGCACCGATCCGGTACGCGCCTATCTGAAGGAGATAGGACGAGTGCCGTTGCTCACCTCCGAGCTCGAGGTCCTCTGCGCCCAGCAGATCGAGGCCGGTGTCGAGGCTTCGGCGATATACGAATCGTGGCAAGCCGAAGGCACGCTCGGGCTCGTGCCGTTCGCCGAGCGTCGTCAGATCGAGCAGGCCGTCCGCGACGGCCAGGATGCGAAGGACCTTCTCATCGAAGCGAACCTTCGGCTGGTGGTCTCGATCGCCAAGCGCTACCGCAATCGTGGCATGGCGTTCCTCGATCTCATCCAGGAGGGGAACCTCGGCCTCATGCGGGCGGTGGAGAAGTTCGACTACCAGCGAGGGTTCAAGTTCTCGACCTATGCGACCTGGTGGGTCCGCCAGGCGATAACCCGCGCCGTTGCCGACCAGGCGAGGACGATCCGGATCCCCGTCCACATGGTGGAGACGATCAACAAGGTGCTGCGGACACAGCGTCAGCTCTCCCAGGAGCTCGGCCGGGAGCCGACCGTGGAGGAGATCGCCGAGAAGAGCCAGTTCCCCGTAGAGCGTGTGCGGGAGCTGCAGCGGATAAGCCAGGACACCGTCTCGCTCGAACAGCCGATCGGCGAGGAGGAGGACTTCTCGCTCTCGGACCTGATCGAGGACCAGAGCGCCGAGGTGCCCGCTGACGCGGCCACTCGCATGCTTCTCAACGAGGCGGTCAAGCGGGCACTCGGCGAGCTGACCCCGAGGGAACAGGAAGTCGTGCGACTACGTTTCGGCCTCGACGACGGGAGGATCAGGACGCTCGAAGAGGTCGGTCAGATCTTCGGCGTCACGCGTGAGCGCATCCGTCAGATCGAGATGAAGACGCTCGCGAAGCTGCGCCACCCGATGGTCAGCCGACCGCTGCGCGACTACGTCGAGGGTGACTGAACGAACCGTCGGCGTGGCCGAGCGAGGAACCGAGCAGCGAGGTCACACGGTCGAGAGCGGCTTCCTGGGACGGGCCTTCGAGCATCGAGACGACCCGTTCCCGGGCGAGATCGCCGACGGCCCTCACCCGTGCGGCAGTGGCTTGCGGCACGGGCTTCTTGCGCCGTTGCCCCAACTCGGCACCGACGCCGAGCCTGCGCAGCTCGGCTGCCTTCACTGCCGCGAGTACACCGACGGCACACCCAAGAGCTAGCCCTACCTTGAAGCCCATCCCCTTCTTCTACCCGCGACTCGGCGCCGAGCGCCAGCGCGATGCAGACGGAGTTGCGTCTCGCCTACTCGTGGGACCCGGTACCGGCGGTTAGTATCTTGCGGCTCGAGCGCAGAGGTTCTCGAAGAAGATCCTGGTGGTCGCTCATTCCGGGGTAGCTCAATCGGCAGAGCAGCGGACTGTTAATCCGTTGGTTGAGAGTTCGAGTCTCTCCCCCGGAGCAGCTTTGGTCGGGCGTTTCCCGCCTTCGCTCGGGCATGCCTGGACACCAAGGACTGCTCACCGGAGATCTGATGCCGACCGCCAGGGAACGACTCATCCGACACGCTCTCGCTTACCCGGGCGCCTGGGAGGACCACCCGTGGGGCGAGACCGTCGTCAAGGTCGGGAAGAAGGTCTTCCTCTTCGCCGGCGCAGATGAGTCGGCGCCGGCACGAGTCTCTCTGAAGCTGCCCGAGTCCGCCGAGGAAGCGCTCGGTTTCGATGGGGTGGAGCCGACCGCCTACGGGCTCGGGCGGTCGAGCTGGGTGACCGTACCCCTCCGGCGAGCGCCTAGAGGTCTGCTCGAGGACTGGATCGAGGAGAGCTACCGAGCGGTGGCGCCGAAGGCGATGATCTCAGCTCTCGAGGCTGTGAGAGCCCCGGAACGGCACTGAAGCCGTCGCTCTCCCCGCCCTGAGGAGCAGGCGTCGCGCCGTTCGGATGTCCCCCACCGTTCATCTGGGCGACCTGGAGAAGAGCTCCCGGACCGGGGTCCTTCGTGCCCGGATAACCCATGCCTGCCTCGATGTGCCTCGGCCACCAGTTCCACTTGCCGAGAAGCGCGACGGTCGAGGGTACGAGAAGGGTTCGGACGAGGAACGTGTCCATGAGGATCCCCACCGCCAGGCCGAAGCCGATGTCGCGGACCTGACTGCCGCCCGGGCCCCTCGATCCGGCGATGGCGAGCACGGCGAAGCTGCCTGCCAGCACGAGCCCCGCCGAGGTGATCGTCGGCCCCGAAAGGCCGACGGCCCTCACCACCGCCTCCCGGAGCGAGTGGTCGTGCGCCTCCTCCCTGATGCGCGTCATGACGAGGATGTTGTAGTCCTCCCCCAACGCGAGCAGGAAGATGAACATGAGGAACGGTAAGAGGAAGGTGAGCCCCTGGTCGCCTGCGATCCAGATGAAGACGATCGAGGCGAGCCCGAGCGCGGCGAGGTAGCTCAGGACGACGCTCGCGATGAGGTACAAGGGGGCGACGGCGCTCCTCAGCACCAGCGCGAGCAGGATCGCGATGGCGAGGACAGCGAGCGGGATGATGTGGATGAGGTCGCCGTTCGACGTGGACGAGATGTCGTAGAGCGCCGGGGCCTCACCAGCCACCCCGCTCGCCGAGGCACCGGTGGCACGCGCCGCGCCTGAGACGAGCGAGCGCAGCGCCGGCACCTCCTCGAGGGCTGCGGTCGAGCCCGGGTCGCCCACGGACAGACCCGCCTGGAACTGGATGACCCGGCCGTTGGCGCTCACGAACTGCGACTCGCCGCGGTACGAGACGTAGACGAGGAGTGGGATCTTCAGCCCCGGTGGAGGAAGCGGTGGCAGCAGCTTCGGCGGGCCGAGCGCGTGGTGGAGCTGCTCGAGCTGAGCGGCGGTGAACGGGATCGTCGAGGGGTTGAGTGGCCCGAGCAGTGTCTTGAAGTAGCCCGAAGCCTCGAGCCGAGCCTGGTCCGTCAGGAGTACGGAGGGGTCGTTCCAGACGGAGTGGGGGTAGACGAAGACCAGGTTCGTCGGGTTGGCGCTCGACTGGGGGAAGTACCTGGCGAGCTCGGCGTCGGCCGCCGCCGCCGTCGTGTGGGCGGGTGCGCTCGTCGCGCCGCCGAAGCCCGATGGGGCGTAGAGGACAGCACCTGCCGCGAGGCCGCCGAAGACGACGAGGCCGGCCACGAGCGTCGGGACGGGCCGGCTGACCACGCGGGCCGCCACCCTGCCCCACAGCCCGCCGTGGCGCTGGCCCTTGCGGGGCATGGAGGGCCAGAAGACGGCACGACCGAGTATCGCCAGCAGCGCAGGCAGCAACGTGAGACCGGCGACGAGCATCGTCGCGATTCCGATGGCAAGCGGGATCCCCAGGTCGTGATAGATGCCGAACGTCGCCAGCAGAAGCGAGAGGAGGGCGAGTATGACCGTCCCCGCAGAGGCCGTGATCGACTCGCCAACTCGTGACACCGCGAGTGACACAGCCGAGTGTGGGTCGAGGCCGTTGCGTATGCCTTCTCGGACCCTGTAGACGAGGAAGAGCCCGTAGTCCGTGCCGGCGCCGAGGACGATCACGATGAGGAGGAGTTGCGTCACCTCCGAGATCTTCAACCCGTGCGCCCCGAGCTCGCCGATGAACCCTCCCGAGAGGGCGAGCACCACCACAGGAGGGAGCAGGGTGACGAAGGGTGCCAGCACCGACCTGAAGATGAGCAGCAGGAGCACGACGATGAAGATGACCGACAGGCCCTGGGTCTGTGTCCCGGTCGTCTTCGAAGCGGCGTTCTGGGCCACGGAGTCGACGACCTGGCCTGCGAGGTAGAGATGAAGCCCGGGCGGTGCCCGGAGGCTGTTGAGCGTGTGCTGCAGGGCGTTCACCGTCGCGGTCGCCTTCTGCGGGCTGTAGGGTCGGCGAGGGCACGACGGGAAGCACCCGCCTCACGTTCTGCACCTGCGATGCGAGCTTGGACTCGTGCTGCAGGAGGGCTATGTCGCTCGGCCCGAGTGTGTGCCCGGGGCGGACGGCGACCACCACTATGGGTACGAGGCTCTCCTTGCCGATGAGCGGCCGAGCCAGGTTGGCGGCCTTCACGTCTGGAGCGTTCGAAGGGAGAAACTGCGTGTTGTCGTTGGTCACCTGGCTTGCCAGTGAAGGCAGTGCCTTCATGGCAACACCGGTCCCGACCAGCCAAATGACGAGTATCAGCCAGCGGTATTTGACGGTGGCGCGGCCGAGCGCGCTGAAGAGAGCATGCATTGAACGATCCGAGGGTCAGGGGTCGGCAGTCCGGAAAAAGCAACCCTACTGCCTTCGGGCGCCGTCTCGGGCCCTCAGAGGAGTCTCAACCCCCCGGCCTCGAGGCGGTAGGCGCGACCGCACTGCTCGATGACGTCGGGATCGTGCGTCGCCAGCACGACTGCGGCGCCAGCGGCGGCGCACGTCTGGATCAGATGGATGACAAGGTCGCGGTTCGATGCGTCGAGCTCGGTCGTCGGCTCGTCGGCCACGAGGATGTGCGGGTACAAGGCGAGCGCACGGGCAACGGCTATCCGCTGGCGTTGACCACCCGAGAGCTCCGTCGCCGGGCGGTTCACAGCGGTCTCGAGGCCGACACTCGCGAGCGACGTGAGAGAACGGCGCTCGACCTCTGCTGGCGGGACCCGGCGCGCCTGCAGGGGGAAGGCGACGTTCTCGGCGGCGGTGAGGTGGGGGACGAGCGCGAGAGTCTGGGGGACGTAGCCGATGTGAGGGGGGTCTGACCTCTCCGCCCCAACCGGGTCGGACATCTCGCGGCTCTCGCCTGACAGCAGGTCTACGCTTCCGGCGTCTGGTCTCTCGAGCTTCGCGAGCAGCATGAGAAGTGCCGTCTTCCCCGACCCCGAAGGGCCGGTCACGGCCGTGACGATGCCGGGCTCGACGTCGAGGTCCGCCCCGGTGAGGAGCTCCCGGTCGCCCCGTTTCACGAAGAGGGACCGCGCCACGAGCCGGTAACGGACGCTGTGCACGCTCGCCGAGATGTCCGCTGCGAGTTGGGTGCTCACCCGTGCTCTTCTCCCTCGTCGGTACCCACGAGTTGTTCCATGTCGGCGTTCCGCAGGTCCACCCCGTCCACGTGCCGGACCAGGCGCACGAGGGTGTCAGGTGGCAGGACGTCCAGTATCTCGGGCGGCAGCTGGATCGTTCCGTCGCGGGCGACCACCGCATACTGGCTGCCGTGACGTCCCTCCGCACCGACCCTTCCGTCGCGGATGGTCACAGTGCGGGCGATGGACGCAGCGAGATCAGGGTCGTGGGTCACGAGCACGATCGTCGCCATCGTCTCGCGGTGCAGGTCGTGCAGGGCGCGGGTCACCCGATCCCGCCCGAAGATGTCGAGCTGGCTGGTCGGTTCATCGACGAGGAGGAGCCTGCCGCCACCCGAAGCGCCCGTCGCGATGGCGACGACCTGCTGCTCGCCGCCCGACAGGACCGACACCGGCCGGTCGGCGCTCTGTCGCAGCCCGAGGAGATCGAGCAGGTCACCGACCGCCATCTGGGGCCGAGTCCCGTAAGCCTCCGCTCCGGTGCGTGCGAACTCGACGTTCTCGGCCACGGTGGCATAGGGCAGCAAGTTCGCGAGGGGGTCCTGCATGACGATCCCGACGTCCACGGCCCGGTATTTGCGCAGCTCGGTGGGCGACATACGGCCGACGTCGCGCCCACCGACGAGTGCTCGGCCGGCCGACTGCCGCAGGATTCCGGCGAGGATCTTCAAGAGGGTCGACTTGCCCATGCCCGAGGGTCCGAGCAAGGCCACGATCTCTCCGGCGTCGATGTCGAGGTCCACTCCGCGCAGTGCCACGACGTCGTTGTCAGGGAGGTGATAGAGGTGGACGAGAGAGATGCACTCGACGGCGAGGCCGGGCTCCGGCGGCGCGTCTGCCACCGCGTCGCCCACCGTCTCGATGATCGCGGCGCCCCCCATGGGGATGTCCGCTGTCATACAGGTGGCGTCCCCGGCCGCCTCATGGCTGCAGCCTCAACTGGTCCGGACGCACTCGCCTCCCAATGATCTGGGCAGAGACCAACGCTGCCCCGACGAGGAGTGCGAGCACGACGAGAGCGCTCAAGAACACCGTGGCCCACGGGATCGCCAGGTCGAGCGGCGGGCCGATCCTGCCCGGCACGAACTCTGGCAGCTGAGGCAGGGCGAGAGCTGTTCCGATTATTCCGGCGATGAGCCCGAGGATGGCTCCCATGAGCGAGACCATGAGGGCCTCGAGCACGAACGAGCGACGGAGGTCACGCCTGGACACGCCCGACGCCATCAATCCCGCTACCTCGATCGCCCTCCGCCGCGCGCTCGCGGTGAGGACGAAGAGAAGAGCAGCCGTCGCGAGCACGATGCCGGCGATCGCAGTGACCGAGAAGAGGTCGAAGCCGAGCGACGGTCCTGAGCGTTTGAGCGAGTTGAGGACGGACGAGGCGAGCCGCGTGCCTGTCACCTGGATGCCGTCAGCCGCAAGGTGGGAGAGGAACTTCTGCGACGGCGGCTGCGTCGTCCAGATCTGGAAGGTGGTCCCGGCCGGCGCTCCCGTCTGGACACGCTCGAGGATGCCGAGGTCGATGAGGGCGCCGCTGCTGCCGATCTCCGGCAGAGCGCTGACCGACGCCACCTCCTCTGTCGTGACCTCGTTCTGGTCCAAGCCGAGGGCGGCATACTCGCCGGGCTTCTGAGCGTTCGTGCTGTTCGCCATGTAGGCCGGCGTCAGCACCGCCGGGACAAGCGCAGGCGCGGAGACCGGCACGATCGTCGGTGAGCCTCCCGCTAACAGGTTCATCGAAGCCGTGACGCCGTTCGCGCCCTGTGTCAGGCTCGTGGCACCTCCGCCTTGCCAATCCTTCGGGCGCGTGAACCCGGTGACCACCGGCGTCGAGCCGACTGCGAGCGAACCCAGCCGGAGCGTGACATCCGCTGCCGCCGGATCGGGTCGCGGGCCGGCAGCCCAGTAGACGACAAAGCCGTCCAGCCTGCACCCAGACGGGCAGTCTCCGGCGAGGGAAGCGGTGTACCTGTGGCTACCGGGGCGGAGGTTGCCGAAGTCGACGTGCGTCTCGACGAAGTAGCGGCTGTTGAACAAGGTGACTTGGAGGTCAGGTGGAGGCGAGACCGCCGTCGCCAGGTCGGCCGTCAGCACGATTTTGTTCCCCGGTGGGACCGTGCGCTCGGGGAGCAGGCTCGGGGCGAGCTCGTCGGCCAGCCGCTGCTCGCTCACCGATGAGAAGCCCGCGGGCCACGAGACCACCGACGGGAGGCGCGCGGCGTCGACGGCGAGCGTCTCGCCGTACGAGGCCCTGACGTCAACCGCGGCCATCGCGGGCGCGCTGCCCCTGTCGGCCGCCCTGACAGCCTTCAAGAAATCGACGCCCGGCCGAACCTGGGCGGAGAGGACCACCGGCGCTCCGACAGTGAACCGTGCCTGCATGGCGTAGTTGCGTTGTGAGACCGACAGGCCTGCGACGGAGAAGACGAGCAGCCCGGCGGCTATCGCAGGCACCACCGCCCGGCGCGCCATCACGTCCCTCCGGCTCACGCTTCTGGCGGCGAGTCCGAGAGCCACCCGATGGGACCAGCGCGTCGCCGACTCGAAGCCACGAGCCAGATACGGGAGGAGGCGAGAGCCGAGGATGCCGATCCCGAGGGCGAGAAGTCCCGGCCCGGCGACCGCAAGCGGGTCGCTCGTCACCGAGCGTCCGGACCCGCGGTTCGCGACGAGGTCGGCGATGGCACCGGCCGCGAGCGCGATTCCCAAGGCGTCGACCACGGCGGCGTTCCGGCTGCGCCGCCTGACGGACGCCTCCTGGGCATCCTGCCCGTAGCCGGTCCTCAACAACGACACCGACGCGAGCGCCGCGGCGCAGACGCCGGCCACGAAGGCCACGAGGGCGGCCACGAAGACGAGCAGGTCGGGCGTCGGCGCCCCCACTCCGAGGACTGCCAGGGAAAGCCCGGACACCGCCAGCCAGCCGAGTCCGATGCCGGCGGGCAGAGCCGCGAGGAGAAGGAAGAGCGGCTCACGCATGACGAGCGTGGCGATCCGCCCCGGCGGCAGGCCCCGGAGCTCGGCAACGCGAACGTCGCCGGACCTGAGCGAACCGGACTCGCGGGCGACGGCGAAGAGAACGAGCAGGGCGAGCAGGAGCAGCTGAAGCGTCACGAGAAGGACGATCGACCCTGCCGAGCTCTCCTCGCCCTGGTCGGCACCGAGGAGCGAGGGCAGGTTGCTGCCCGCGTTGACCGAATACTGCGGCTGGACGCTGCCTTCCCAGGCCGAGAGCGAGGCGAGGAGGCTCGGGATGCCAGGAGCAGACACGAGCTGCGGGCGGAGCGGTATCTCGGCCCAGTTGGTAGGCGGCAGCACCCTTGCGAGACGGGCTGCGCCTGCCGGCGACACGAAGCCCGAGTCCAGCTCCTCCCCGCTCCCCTTCGGCCCGGGCTGGCCGTACAGGAAGAAGTCGTTGCCCCACCACTCGGGAGCTGCCGCATTCCCCGGCGTGTAGATGCCGGACACCTCGAGATGGAAGTGAGGCACCGGGGAAGGCAGGCCGTTCGGCGGTTTTCCCGGCCGCCAGACGTCGAGGACGCTCCCGACGTGCGCCTTCAGCTGGCTCGCCGACCGGGTGCTCAAGATCACGTCCTCGGCGCTCGACGGGCAGTGCCCGGCGACGAGGTGGAGGTACGGGCAGGCATTGCTGCGCGACACGAGTGACACCGCGTCTGCCCTGCCCGCGACCGGGCTGAAGAAGAAGCCCGCAAGGTCGCTCGTGATGATCGGTGTCCCGAAGAGCTGCGACGGCCCGGTTCCGGCGCCTCCCGGGATGCTCGAAGTGGCCGCCAGCAGCTCCGAGGGTGTGGGCTGCGCCGCCACTGCACCGTTGAGCGTGATGCCCGAGAGCCTTGGCGGCACGTTCGTGAGTGACGTGGTGACGATCGACTGGTTCGCCGCCGACAGGTAGAGCGGCCCGGCCGCGGCGGCAGCGACAGCCACTGTGGCGACAAGGAAGAACGCCACGGAAGAGCTGAGGCGCCAGGCGATGGCACGCCACAGCAGGCGCGAATGTTGCTCACCGTGCACCGGGCCGTGGGGCACGCCGCCGGCCCGTGAATGGCGGGACGTGCCGCTCCACGTCATAACGGATTCGTAATGTAGTGCACAGCCCTTTGGCTCACTGGGCGGTAGTCCGACAGGCGGGATGTCGTGCGTTCGGTCGTGCGCTCAATGGAAGTCACTCGAGCGTACCGAGAGGAGGTCGGCCCTCACGTCCTCCAAGTGTTCCGCCAGGAGGTTCGCAGCCGATGGCGCGTCCGGATGCGCCGAGATCGCACGCTCGAGCCGGCCGCGGACGAGCATGACCACGGCTGAGCGGGCGACCTTCCGGTAGCGGACCCAGAGCCCCGCGGAGCAGATGACGTTGAGGAGGCCGGTCTCGTCCTCGAGGTTGATGAACGTCGTCCCACCTGCCGTCGCTGGCCGTTGGCGGTGGGTGACGATGCCGGCAACCGTGACACGCTCCCCGTCGGACATCCCAAGGATGGCCGAGATGGGCACCGCCCCCCTCCCTTCGAGATCGGCACGGAGGAACGACATCGGCGAGCTGTCCGGCGAGAGACCGAGCGTCCGAAGGTCGGCCGACATCTCCTCGAGCAGATCCATCGCCGGGAGCGGTGGGGCGACCACCCCCGGCACGGTTCCCGGCAAGCGGTCCGGCGTCGACTCCGAGGCCGCGCCCGCCGCCCAGAGCGCCTCCCGCCTCGGCATGAGGCACGCCAGAGCACCTGCAGTCGCCAGGGCTTCGAGCGCCTTCCGCCCGGCGCCCGACCTGCGCGCCACCTCCTCGATGCTCTCGTACGGCTTCTCCGAGGCGATCCTCTCGGCGAGGTCCTCCCCGACCCCCTTCACCGATCCGATCCCGAGCCGGACGGCCGGAGCGCGGTCCGCCTGCGAGAGCGGTTCCAACGAAGCGCTCGCTGCGCTCCTGTTCACATCGGGTGCGCGGACTACGACACCGTGCCTGCGAGCGTCGGCCACGAGAGTGTGCGGCGCCCAGAAGCCCATCGGTTGGGAGTTGAGCAGTGCCGCCAAGAAACCCGCCGGGTACCTCAACTTGAGCCACGCGCTCACATACACGAGGTAGGCGAACGAGACCGAATGGCTCTCAGGGAAGCCGAAGTTGGCGAAGGCACGCAATTTGTCCCAGATCTCCTCGGCCGTCTCGCCCGTGATCCCGTGCTCGGCCATGCCGCCGAAGAGGCGCTCCCGGAGGCGTTCCATGCGGGCGGCCGACCGCTTCGAGCCCATCGCTTGGCGGAGCTGGTCGGCCTCCGAGGCGGAGAAACCGGCCGCGTCGATCGCCATCTGCATGAGCTGCTCCTGGAAGAGCGGCACGCCGAGCGTCTTCTTCAAGCTCTTCTCGAAGACGGGATGGATGTAGGTGACGGGCTCCTCGCCGTTGCGCCGGCGGATGTACGGGTGGACCGAACCCCCCTGTATCGGCCCCGGCCGTATGAGGGCCACCTCGACGACGAGATCGTAGAAGTCCTTCGGCTTGAGCCTGGGCAGGGTCGCCATCTGTGCTCTCGACTCGACCTGGAAGACACCAACCGAGTCGCCCCGGCAGAGCATCTCGTAGACCTCTTTCTCCTGTGGGATGTCGGCGAGGTCGAGCTCGGTGCCGTGGTAGGAGCGCACGGTGTCGACGGCGCGGTGGATCGCCTCGAGCATCCCGAGCCCGAGGAGGTCGAACTTGACGAGGCCGACCGTCGCGCAGTCGTCCTTGTCCCACTGGAGGACGGTCCGGCCCTCCATGCGCGCCCACTCGACGGGGCAGACCTCGGCGACCGGGCGGTCGCAGATGACCATCCCGCCGGGATGGATGCCGAGATGGCGAGGGAAGCCTTCGAGCTCGGTGGCGGTCGCGAGCACCTGAAGGGGGATGCCGAGCTCGGCGACCGCCTCGGCTGCCCTTCCCGGGAGCGTCCAGGGCTGCGAGCCCGGTTCCCGGGCGACGTCGTCCCGGCCGGGGCGGGCGAGCATGCGGCGCCCAGCCGTGGAGGAGTGGGCGGGGCGGGAGGCTTCGTGGCGCTGTAGCTCACGGGCGACGGCACCCGACCACCACGACCAGTGGCCGCTGCGCTCGCCGGTGTTGACGTGGCGTCGGCCGCCGAGTGCGCTCCAGCCCTCGATCTGCTTGGACCAGGCTTCCACCTGCCCCTCCGGGTGGCCGAACGCCTTCCCCGTGTCCCTTATGGCAGAACGTGCCCTGTAGGTGACGACCACGGCGACGAGGGCAGCGCACTCTCGCCCGTAGCGCTCGTAGACGTACTGGATGACCTCCTCTCTCCGGCCGCTCTCTATGTCGACGTCGATGTCGGGCGGGCCGTCCCGTTCCGGCGAGAGGAAGCGTTCGAAGAGGAGGCCGAGCTTCACGGCATCCGCGTTCGTTATGCCGAGGACGAAGCAGACGGCCGAGCTGGCGGCCGACCCTCTCCCTTGGCAGTAGATGTCGTTGCGGCGGCAGAACTCGACGATGTCCCAGACGACGAGGAAGTAGCCGGGGAAGCCCAGTTGCTCGATCATGTCGAGCTCGTGGTCGAGCTGCTGCCAGGCACCTCTCACTTTCTCGGCGTCGCGGGTGCCGTAGCGGCGGACCGCCCTCTCGTAGACGAGGGAGCGTAGGAAGGACATCTCCGTCTCGCCTGGTGGGAGGGGGAAGTCGGGGAGCTTCGGGGCGACGAGCTTCAGGTCGAAGGCGCTCGCCTGCCCCAGCTCCGCCGCCGTCTCCACCGCGCCGGGATACCTGGCGAAGCGCCTCAGTTGCTCGCCTCCCGCACGGAGGTGTGCCATCCCGGCGGCGGGCAGGTAGCCGTCGAGGTCGTCGAGCGGCATACCTGACCGGATCGCCTGGACGACCGTCGCGAGGCGGCGGTCGGCCGGAGTGGCGTAGTGGACGATGTTCGTGGCGACGATGCCGAGGTCGCGCCGGACGGCGAGCTCGGCGAGAGCGTCGTTGCGGGCGGAGTCGAGTGGATCGCCGTGGTCCCACAGCTCCATGAACACGTTCTCGCGCCCGAAGTAGGCGACTAGGCGGTCGAGCTCGCGGGCCGCAGCCGCCGGCCCGGCCTCGAGGAGCGCCGCAGGGACTGCCCCCTTCCGGCAGCCGGTGAGGACGCTCAGGTGGCCGCCGGAAAGCTCGGCGATGCGGCCGAGGTGGTGGGCCGGCCGCCCCTTCTCCTTACCGGCGAGGTTCCCCTCGCTGAGGGCGCGGGCAAGCCTTCTGTAGCCGAGCGGGTCCTTCGCGAGGACGAGGAGGTGTGCACCTCCCGGATCTGGGACCCGCGTACGGGAAGGGGCCTTCCCTGCGGCACTCCCGCCTCCGCCGGCCCCACCCTGTGGCCCGAGTGTCAGCTCGGCTCCGTAGACGGCCCTCGTCCCGGACTCTCGTGTCGCCTCGAAGAAACGGACCACCCCGTAGAGCCCGTCGTGGTCCGTGAGCGCCAGTGCCTCGAGGCCGAGCCGGGATGCTTCGGCGACGAGCTCTTCGGGATGCGATGCGCCGTCGAGGAAGCTGAAGCTCGAGTGGCAGTGCAACTCGGCGTAGGGGACGGTGCCCATGCACGCGAGGATAACCTCGTTGTACGAACATATGTTCGAGCCACCTACGCCGGAACGCCCTCACGTCCGAGCGCCGCCCCCGGGTTCGCTCAGAGCTCGAGCGTCGCTCCTCGCCCCAGGCGGAGGGGTTGCACCGGCCGGATCCTGCGGAGCTTGCGCCGCAACAAGAACGGGACCAGGTAGCGCCCGGTCGCTGCCAGAGTGGCGGCGGGATCGCTGCGGAACGTCTCGGCGAAGGCTGCACGGGCCGGGCCGTGTCGTCGCCGGAGCAGCAGGGCGACCGCCAGACGGAGCTCGTGCCAGGCACGGATCTCGGCTTGGCGCATGTCGCTGAGACCCGATGTCGGCAATTCCCTCGCGAGCATCCGTCGCATGCTCGCCCGATATCGCTCGCCGTCCTTGCTGTAGCTGTTCGGGCTGTCCCTGTAGCGCACGAGGGCGGCTTCAAGATTGACCACGTCGCATTGCCGGGTGCACCTGAGCCAGAGATCCCAATCCTCCGTGCCGTCGAGCGCAGGATCGAAGCCCCCCGTCTTCTCCAGCACATCTGTTCGGACCAGCACGGTCGACGTCTGGAAGCGGTTGAGAAGGAGCAGATCGAGCGCCCGGAGCCGGTAGGCCACTTTGGGTCTCGACCCGGTGGTGCCGCCCGGCGCGGCACCGGGTGGGACCCAGTTGCAGGCGACAAGGCCGAGTGTGGGGAGGAGGTGGGAGGCGCGGAGCTGGGACTCCAGCTTGGCCGGCTCCCATGTGTCGTCGGCGTCGAGGAAGGCCACCCACTCCTTCTCGGCGAGACGCCACCCGGTGTTCCGTGCCGCGGCCGGCCCGGAGTTCTCCTGCCGGATCAGGCGTGCAGCCGGGAAGTGCTCTGCGACGAGATCGGCCGAGCGGTCCTTCGATCCGTCGTCCACGACTACGACCGCTTCGGGGGGGCGTGTCTGACGCTCGACCGAGCGCAGGGCCTGGAGCACGGTGTCCTCGTTGCCGCAGACTGGCATGACGACCGTGACGCCCCCGGTTCTCGGGTGGCTCGCGGGCACCTCAGGCTCTCGCCGCTACCCGCTCTTGTCCACGTACGCGCAGCCGCCTGAGAGCCCTCCGTGCGACCTCCCGGTCGTCCAGCTTCACGACCCGGTCCTTCACGTGCTGGGCCGTCTCGTGCCCCCTGCCGGTGATGAGCACGACATCCCCACTCGACGACTCCTCTATCGCCCGCTGGATCGACCTCGCTCGGTCGGGGTGCGCCACAAGGCGACGCGGCGGCGATCCGAGCATGCCGAGACGGACCTCCTCGATGATGTGGGTCGCCTCCTCCTGCCCGGCACTGTCTGTCGTGAGGAAGACCTCGTCGGCGAGAGCGGCGGCACGCCCGAGGTCCTGGCGCTTGATCCTGTCCCGGCCGCCTCTCGCCCCGAGCACGACACGGACGGTCCCACCATCGACGGCAAGGTCTCTCGCCGTGCGGACGCGCTCCACCACCGCGTCGGGCGTATGGGCATAGTCGATCACGACGTGGAAGGGCTGGCCCTCGTCGACGAGCTCGAACCGGCCGGGGACGGGCGGCGCCACGGCGAGGCCGGCGGCGGCGTCGGCCGGGTCTATGCCGAGATGGGTCGAAGCCAGGTAAGCGGCCGCGATGTTCGACGCGTTGCAGGACCCGGTGACCGGGGCGACGAGGTCCACCGACGCTCCCTCCAGGTGGACCCGAACGGACGTCTGCTGCAGGCGGCTGGCAAGGAGCTCGACCCTCACGTCTGCCTCCGGGCTGGCGCCGAAGGTCACGACCGGGACCCGGGCCTGTGCCGCGAGCCGGCGGCCCCACTCGTCGTCGACGCAGACGATCCCACGCTCGCTCCGGCACGGCTCGAACAGCAGCGCCTTCGAGGCGTAGTACTGCTCGATCGTTCCGTGATAGTCGAGGTGCTCCGCCGTGAGGTTCATGAACACGGCCAACTTGAACCGCGTGCCTTCGATCCGGTGCTGCTCGAGCGCGTGGGAGGAGACCTCGATCACGGCCGCCCTCGCATCGGCCGCGAGTGCTTCGGCCAGGAGCCGCTGCAAGTCGGGACCCTGCGGGGTCGTGAGCATCGAACGCGTGCGGGAGAGACCTGTACGCGTCTCGATCGTCCCGATGAGCGCCGAAGGCACGGAGGCGTGGGAGAGGACGGCGTCGAGAAGGTGCGCGGTCGTCGTCTTCCCGTTCGTACCGGTGATGCCGACCACGTCGAGGCGCGATGACGGCCGCCCGTGGACCTCGGCCGCGAGCAACCCGATGACCCGGCGGACCGACGGCACGACAAGCTGTGGCAGATCGACTGCCATCGGTCGCTCGACGACCACTCCGGAGGCACCCCTAGCGACGGCTTCGCCTATGAAGTCGTGGCCGTCTTTCATGCCCCCCCGCAGCGCGCAGTACACGAAGGAGGGGCCGACCTCCCGGCTGTCGTGGGTCACGTCGACCACCGGGCAGTCGCCTTCGAGGCGACTGCCCTCGACGAGCTTTGCTAGGTCGGCGAGTGTCGTCACATGAGCTCTCTCGGCGGCACGAACAGACGTCCCGCCGCTTGTAGTCCATCCTGGCGCACCAGCCGGGTGCCGTGCAGTCGTTTCAAAGGCTTTTCCGTCAGATCAGAGGGTCCGGCCCCTCAAATGGGGTCACATGCCTGGGAGATGGCTGGGTGCGCGTGGGGAGGCGACTGGGTACCTGTGGTGGTCGGGTCCCTGCACGCAACCGGGCCGCGCGGCTGGGTGGAGGTCGGTGCGGGTCGGTGGGCGTCGGTGGACGTGGGTGGACAGGGGCGGTCGGGTGGCAGCCGGTGGTCGGACTGGCCGGCGCCTAGCGGCGCCCTAGCATGGGGCACCTGTGAAGGATCCGACCGTGGTCGCCATCCCTCTCTACTTCGGCACGATGGGCGCCGAGTACGTCTTCTTGAAGAGGCGCCCGGATCACGACGAGGACCTGTCCGCTGCTCGTTCGCGCGACGATCCAGACGGATCCGCCGGCTGCTCCCGGCCCGGGTCCGCCGGTCGCCGCCGGGACATGTCCGCCGGTCGTTACGAGCGCAATGACACGACCGCGAGCCTGACGATGGGCGTCGCGAGCCTCATCGCGCCCCTCGTCGTGCCGAGACTGCTCCGCCCGTTCGTGCCAGGGCGAGGGAGGTACGGCAAAGGTCTCGTCGTCACGACGGCCGGTGCTGCCGTCGTGACGACTGTCTGCGACCGGTTGGCGCGACTCGACGGGTCCGCTCGGCGACGGCGGATTGCGGATGCGGCCCGGCGTGTGGCGGCTGTCGGCGGGCAGGTCTCCGTCGTGACAGGCGGGACGGCGCTCACCACGTTCGTCTCGAGCCGGACATCGCTCAGCCGGATGTGGCACCGGCGCGTGGTGGGCGATCTCGGGACCGGACCGGCGGCGCTGGCGGCGGCCACGCTCGGCTGGGACTTCATCTACTACTGGAACCACCGCCTGATGCACGAGTGCCGGGCGCTGTGGGCGATCCACGTCGTGCACCACTCGAGCGAGAAGTACAACCTGTCGACGGCGCTCCGCCAGCCCGTGGCGGAGTCGTTCGGCGTGTTCGTCCCCTACTCGCTCCTGTGCCTGTTCGGCATCCGCCCCTCTCTCGTCTCGACGGCGCGCGGGGTCAACCTCCTCTACCAGTACTGGATCCACACCGAGACCGTGGGGACGCTCGGCGCGGCCGAGAGCGCCCTCAACACTCCGTCGCACCATCGGGTGCACCACGGGAGCAACGGCCGGTACCTCGACAGGAACCACGGGAGCATCCTCATCGTCTGGGACCGCCTTTTCGGCACGTTCGAACCCGAGTCCGAGAAGGTCGTCTACGGCCTCAGGAAGAACATCGACACGTTCAACCCGGTCCGCATCGCCACTCACGAGTACGCCGAGATGCTGAAGGACGTAGGGGTGGGGAGGACGTGGGGGGACAGGGTGGGTTTCGTGCTGAGAGGCCCGGGGTGGGCGACGCGCCGACGGGCCGAGCTGGCTCGCAGCCGCGTCGGCGCCCCGGCTAGCGCCTGAACGGGGCGTCGGCGGCTGACTGCGACGGTGACGCTGGGATGCCCGCCTGTGGCGCCGCCCCGGGATCGGCTCGCGTCGGTCGGGCTGTCGCGCTGCCGTCGTCGCTTTGCCCCCTTGCCCCGACCGTGGGGCCGTCGCCGTCGTCCGCGGAGTCCGCTCCGTCCGGCACGTGGCGCAAGGGAAGCTGCACCACGAAGGTCGCCCCCCCGCCCGGCGTGCGCTCGACCGAGACCCGGCCGCCGTGCGCCGCGACGATGGCAGCCACGATCGAGAGGCCGAGCCCGGCACCTGGACTGAGGTTGCCGGCCTGCTGCGACCGTCTGCGCGACCTGTCAGCTCGCCAGAACCTCTCGAACACGTGGCTCGCGTCCTCCTCTCCGATACCAGGTCCGTGGTCCACGACGGAGAGTTTCGCTTCGTCGCCTTCGGGTGTGAGCAGGATCTCGACCGGCGTGCCGGGCGAGGTGTGAGCCAGCGCGTTGTTGACGAGGTTCCCCGTGACCTGCCGGAGTCGCTGCTCGTCACCCTCCGCGAGGAGCGTCTCCGGGGCGGTGACGGTCACTGTGCGCGTGGCGTCGATGGCGCGGGCGTCGGCCGCGGCGTCGTCGGCGAGCTGCACGAGGTCGAGCGGCTCGAACCGGAGCGGCCTGCCCTGGTCGAGGCGTGCGAGGAGGAGCAGGTCCTCGACCAGGCCAGCCATTCGCACCGACTCGCCCTCGATACGGCGGAGCGCCACCGCGAGATCCTCCGGGCGGTTCGCAGTACCGTTCCGGAACAGCTCGGCGAACCCTCTGATCGAAGTGAGCGGTGTGCGCAGCTCGTGGGCTGCATCCGCCACGAAGCGACGGAGCCGGTTCTCCGACTCCTCTCGCTCTCGGAACGCTTCCTCTATCTGCGTCAACATCACGTTGAGTGCCGCCCCGAGCTGGCCCACCTCGGTCCGCTCGTCCGTGTGCTCCACACGGGCGCTCAGGTTGCCGGACGCGATCTCGCCGGCCGTCTTCGTCATGCGCTCGAGGGGTCGCATGCTGAGGCGCACGAGCGCCCAAGCGGCAAGGGCGAGGCCCGCGAGGACGGCAAGGCTCACATAGAGCTCCAGATGAAGCTGGTGCGCGAGGGTGTTGTCGACGGCGGTGAGCGGTATGCCGACGACAAAGACCGGTCCGGCCGTGACAATCCCCGTCTGGCTCTGGGCGATCACGAGGTCGCGCGTGCCCGCCACGGAGGTCTCCACCGTGGCGAAGACCGGACCAGCACTTCTGATTGCCCGGTCGATGAGGCGCCTGTTCACCGTCGGAACTGGCACGCTGCTCAGCGAGACGTTCGGATCGAACTCGCATACGAGCGGTTGGAATCGATTACCGGCTGCGTCATAGAAGCTCTTGTAGGTGTTCGACGGGGCGTTGCGACACGACGGTCCCTGGCTCCACAGCTGCGAGAGTTGCTGCTCAGCCTGGTTGTAGAGCGACCCTCGCAGCGATGAGAAGGTGACCGCGTCCGTCGCGACGAGCGCGACTGCAAGCAGTCCCACCAGCAGGAGGACGAGTCGAGAGCGAAGCGGCATGGCGGCCTGACGGCCCTCGGTCAGTCCCTTGGAGGTCGCAGCACGTAACCAACGCCGCGAACCGTGTGGATGAGGTGCGGCTCGACGAAGTCGATCTTCTTGCGCAGGTAGCTGATGTAGGTCTCGAGCACGCCGGCGTCGCCGCCGAAGTCGTAGCTCCAGACATGGTCGAGGAGCTGAGCTCTCGTGAGCACCCGGCGGGCGTTGACGAGCAGGTAGCGCAGCAGCCGATATTCGGTCGCCGTCAGGTCCACGAGCTCGCCGGCGCGGCGGACCTCGTGCGCATCGTCATCCATCTCGAGATCGGCGAGGACGATCTTCTTCGACGCTTCGTCCTTGCCTGTGCGCCGGAGGATGGCATGGACACGGGCGATGAGCTCGGCGACGGAGAAGGGCTTCGTCACATAGTCGTCGCCGCCGATGGTGAGGCCACGCACCTTGTCCTCTGTGGCGTCCTTTGCCGTGAGGAACAGGACCGGGACCTCCCGTCGCTCCCTCCGGATCCGCTCGGCGACCGAGAAGCCGTCGACGTCAGGCAGCATGACGTCGAGCACGATCAGATCAGGGCGAAACTGCTCCAGCTGGCTCAACGCCGGATAACCCGCCGCAGCGGTCGACACCGTGAAACCTTCGTAGCGCAGAGCCATGGCGACGAGTTCCGTGATCGATTCCTCGTCGTCGACGACGAGCACACGTGGGCCGGAGTCCGCCTGCGCAGCGTTCACCATGCGAGAAGTGTGTCAGATGAACCTGAGAGCTTCCTAAGAGGTTGTTGTGAGTCCATCCCAGTCCGCGGGTCCGTTGCGGGTTACGCCGCCGGCCCGGCGATCAGATGCACGCTCACGGTCTGGGTCCCGAACTGCGACTGGAACGTCACCGTCGCGGCGTCGCCGGGCTTGAGCGCTCTTATGTCCGAGGAGAGCGCTTGGATCGTCGGAGTCGGCTTGCCGTCGAAGTTCGTGACGACGTCGCCAGGCTGGATCCCTGCCTGAGCGGCGGGAGTCCCGGGAACGACGGCAACGATGTTCACTCCGTTGCCCGAGCCCTGCCCGAAGAGGGTCACGTTCTGACCGTCGATGCCGAGGAAGGCCGGGAGCCCGAACACGATGCCACTCGCATGCACGCCGTGCTCGATGTTGGCCGCGATGGCCGCGACCCGGTTGATCGGCAGCGCGAAGCCCACGGATGAACCGGTCCCGCTTGCGGAGAGGGCAGCGGTGTTCATCCCGATCACGTCACCGGCAGCGTCGACGAGGGGACCACCGGAGTTCCCCGGTTCGATCGGCGCGTCGGTCTGGATCATGCCGCTCAAGTGCTCACTCGCCCCAGTGCTGTCACTGGCGGTTATCGACCGGCCGAGAGCCGAGACGATGCCTGTCGAGACGGTCGGAGTGCCACCGAGACCAAGCGCGTTGCCGATGGCCACGACGGGGTCACCGACCGAGAGCGTCGACGAGTTGCCGAGCGACACAATGGGCAGTCGGCTCAGCCCTGAGACCTTGATGACGGCCACATCGGCTGTCGGGTTCGCCCCGACGAACTTCGCCTGGTGCGTGCCGTGTTCCGGGATGGTCACCTTGATGTTGACGGCGTCCTCCACCACGTGGTTGTTCGTGAGGATATAGCCGTTCGAAGAGACGATCATCCCGGTGCCCGCAGCCTGGGCGTTGCCTCCCGGCAGCTCGACGACCGTGTTGATGTCGACGATCGCCGGATCGAGCTTGGCGACGATCTGCTTGGTGTGAAGAGCGGTGCCTGTCGGAGGGACCGTGCCGTTGGTGAGCGAGCTCGACGATGGCGACTTCTGCG
>JAJYVX010000155.1 GCA_021791795.1 Actinomycetes bacterium
CGCGCATGCACCTCGCGATCTGGTAGTAGCGGTCGAAGCCGGCGACCATGAGGAGCTGCTTCGCGATCTGCGGGCTCTGCGGCAGGACGTAGAACGAGCCCGGCTGCAGCCGCGAGGGGATGGCGAACTCGCGGGCGCCTTCGGGTGTGGGCGTCCAGAGGAGGGGGGTCTCCACCTCGGCGAAGCCTTGCCTCTCCATCGACCGCCTGATCGCCGCGTTCACCCTGGCACGAAGCCTCAGGTTGCGCTGCATCCGCTCGCTGCGGAGGTCTATGTAGCGGTACTTGAGCCGGACGGCCTCGTCGGTCTCCACGCGGGCGTCGAGCGAGAACGGCGGCGGGTCGGCCGGACCGAGCACCTCTACCTCGTCGGCGCCGACCTCCACCTCCCCGGTCGGCAGCTGCGGGTTGACCGTTCCCTCGGGGCGGAGCCGCACGGTGCCTTCCACCCGGATCACGTACTCGGTGCGCAGCTCCTGAGCACCGTCGACGACGCACTGGACGACGCCGGTGTGGTCGCGCAGGTCCACGAAGGCCAAGTGCTCGCCGTGCTCCCGCCGCCGCGCCACCCAGCCGCAGAGAGAGACGCGGCGTCCGGCGTCCTCGGCGCGGAGAGTCCCGCAGTAGGCGTCGCGCAGGCCCCGGGGGCGCGCGTCTGCACGGTCTGGCTCGGTCACGACGCGGTCAGTTGCTCGTCCGGAGGTGCCCGCCCCGACCGGGCAGGAGGCGGTAGGCGTCGTAGACGCTGTCGAGCTGGCGGAGGGCGTCGAGGAGAGAGTCGAGGTGGGCGGGATCGGCCAGCTCGAACTCGAAGCGCATCCTGCTCACCCTATCTGCAGACGTGTTCGTGGACGAGGTGAGGATGCTCACCTGGTGCTCGGAGAGCACTCTCGCCACGTCCGCGAGCAGGCGGGCGCGGTCGAGAGCCTTCACCTCTATGGCCGCGACGAAGACGCCCTGGCGATCCTCGTCCCACTCGACGTCGATCAGCCGCCCCGAGTCGCTCCCGGCGAGCGAGAGAGCGTTCGCGCAGTCCTCCCGGTGGACCGAGACGCCCCGGCCGCGGGTGACGAAGCCGATCACCCTGTCGCCCGGCACCGGCGTGCAGCAGCGGCTGAGGCGCACCATGACGTCGTCGAGACCCTCGACGTAGATGGCCGCGGCACCGCGCCGCCTGCTCGGACGCCGCGGTTGGAGGGCGGTGGACGGCAGTTGCAGGTCGAGCTCGCCGCCGCGCAGCTCACGCTCGAGGCGCTGGGTGACGGAGTGTCCCGAGACGTGCCCCTCCCCGATCGCGGCGTGCAGGGCGTCGAGATCGGCGAAGCCGAGGGTGGTGGCGACCGAGAGCAGGCTGGGAGAGCCCTGCAGCTTCTGCACGGGCAGACCGGCCCGGCGCAGGGCCTTCGTGAGCTCGTCCTTGCCCGCCTCGATGGCGTCCTCGCGCCGCTCCCGGGAGAACCACTGGCGGATCTTGTTGCGAGCCCGCGGGCTCGCGACGAGCTTCAGCCAGTCACGCGAGGGTGCGGCGCTCGATGCCTTCGACGTGACGATCTCGACGCTGTCGCCGCTCTGGAGCTTCGACTCGAGCGGGACGAGGCGACCGTTCACCCGTGCCCCGACGCAACGGTGGCCGACCTCTGTGTGGATGGAGTAGGCGAAGTCGACCGGTGTGGCACCGAACGGGAGGGTGACGATCTCGCCCTTCGGCGTGAAGACGTACACCTCGTCCTGCTCGAGGTCGACCCGCAGGGTCTCGAGGAACTCGTGCGGGTCGGGGGTCTCCCGCTCCCAGTCGACGATCCGCTGCAGCCAGGCGATCTCGTCGGTGCTGCGCGCCCCCTTGCCCGCCCGACCAGTGGCCTGCTCCTTGTAGCCCCAGTGGGCCGCGATGCCGTGCTCGGCCCGTTGGTGCATCTCGTAGGTGCGGATCTGCACCTCGAGCGGTTTGGCCTGGGGACCGAGGACGGTCGTGTGGAGCGACTGGTACAGGTTGAACTTCGGCGAATTGATGTAGTCCTTGAACCTCGCCGGCACCGGTTGCCAGAGGGCGTGCACCGCACCGAGCGCCGCCCAGCAGTCCTTCTCGGCGGAGACGACGATGCGGATGGCCACGAGGTCGTTGATCTCGTCGAACTCCTTGCCCCGCACGACCATCTTCTCGTAGATGCTCCAAAGGTGCTTCGGCCGGCCGGTGATCTCGGCCTCGATCCCGAGCTCGGCCAGGCGAGCCCGCAGAATCGCGAGGACCTCTTCGAGCTCCACTTCTCGCCGCGGCGCCCTCGTCGCGACCATCTGGGCGATCTCGGCGAACCGCTTCGGATGGAGCGCCTCGAAGGCGAGGTCCTCGAGTTGCCACTTCACCTCTTGGATGCCAAGGCGGTGGGCGAGCGGGGCGTAGATGCTGAGCGTCTCCTCGGCCGTGCGGCGCCTCTTCCACTCGGGCAACGCGTCGAGGGTCCGCATGTTGTGCAGCCTGTCCGCGAGCTTGATGACGAGAACCCGCCAGTCCCGCGCCATCGCCACGAGCATCTTGCGCATCGTGGCGGCCTGCTGCGCCTCCTTCGAGCCGAAACGGAGCCGATCGAGCTTCGTGACGCCGTCGACGATGGCGGCCGTCTCGGCACCGAACTCCCGCTCGATCTGGTCGAGGTCGACGCGCGTGTCCTCGACTGCGTCGTGCAGCAGCGCCGCCACGGCGCTCGTGGCGTCGAGGCCCAGCTCGGCGACGATCGTCGCGACGGCGATCGGGTGCGTGACGAAAGGCTCGCCCGAAGCCCGCTTCTGCGCGTGGTGGGCTCGCACCGCGAGCGCGTGCGCCCGGCGCACGACCGAGAGATCCTCTCCCTCGTGGCGCTTGTCCAGGATCGCGAGGAGCCCCTCGACGGATTCGGTCGGAGGCGGGACGAGTGCCCTCGCGGCGGCGACAGGCGCGGCTGTGGCATCGCGCAGCCCAGCTACCTCGCTCGCCATGAGGCCTCTCCCTCCCAGGTCCCTCTTGGCGCGAGAGTACAGGTCGGAGCCCGTCTTTCTGGCGATCGGTCCGGAGCCTCTCCGGCGATCGGTCGGAGCCCGCCCGGCCGCTGTGACCGGCGGCGCCGGCCGACGAGGACGCCGTCTTGCCGGCCGGTAGCTTTGTGGCCGGTGGATCCCGGCCAGTCACACGCGATTTCGCCGCTCGGCGCCGCCACGCGGCCCCGGCCGTCTGTCCGGCCGGCGCTCGTGGTGGTGGGGATAGCAGTCCTCATCTGCGCTTTCGGTGCCACGTTCGCGCTCCTGAGCGGGCGGCAAAGCTCGGGTACCCCCGTGCCCGGCATCGGGCGCCTCGTGCCCGGAGTCGGCCTGCGGGCCGTCGCGGCCGCACCGGTCATGCGCCACATCGAGACGGCGGGCCAGCCACCCCGGAACATCGTCGGCGACCTCACGATCCCGGCCGGAGCCCGCTACCTCGGCGCCTCGGGCAGCGTGCAAGCACTCGACCAGTACGACAGGACCGTCACGATCAAGGTGAATTCGCCCGGCGCGACGGTCGTGCACTTCTACATGTCCGAGCTCTCGCGGGCGAAGTGGCTCGTCGTCTCCGACCGCTCGGTGCGAAGCGGCGTCGTGCAGATCATCGCTTCGCACGCCGGCTCGGATGGCTACGAGTGGCTCGTCGGGGTGAAGATCATCGACTACTCGCCGACCGTCTCGCCGGCACTCGCGGGGAACGGCCAGTCCGCCGTCAGCTGCACGGTGCAGATCAGGCTGCAGCAGCAGGGCGACGCGAGCTAGCACGCAGCCGGCACCCACCCGCCCGGAAGGCGCCGGGTGCGGGGTGCCGGAAGGCGCTGGGTGCGGGGTGCCGGAAGGCGCGCCGGCTAGGCGCCCGCCTGGGCCGCGGCCAGTAGCCCGCCGGCTGCGGCGTCGGGGACCTCCTCGGGCGCCGGCGGTTCCAGGCTGCGGAGGAACCCGCCCCAGACGAGCAGGTTCGCCGGGTAGATGAAGTAGCCGAAGCGCGTGGCGGGTGCGACCACGACCACGAGGACGATGGCACAGGCGGTGAAGCGGGCGACGGCCGAAGGCCGGCGCGGCGTCCGCGTGGCGAGGGCGAACAGGATCGTGAAGGCCGCCACACCGAGCAGTAGGACGGTCAGCAGACGCTTCAGGTGCGGCAGGAGCACGACGAGCTCCTGGCCGAGCATCGGGCTCGCAGCCGGCGAGTGCACCTTCGTGAGCCCGAGCGGGAACAGCACCACGTTCACGAGGAAGGCGTGCGGATCCGCGAAGAAGCCGGCGAGGCCGACCGGCAGCGCGACGGCGCAGGCCGCCAACAGGTACGCCCGCGGGGCGCGCCGGCCCGTCTTGTCGTAGACGCCGAACGCCAAGAGAACGAGCAGGCCCCAGGCGGTGAATTTCGTCGTGGCGGCGAGGCCGAGGGCGAGGCCTGCGGCAACCGGTCTTCGTCTCGCGGCGTAGACGAGTCCGAGCAACATGAGCGCGAGCACCGGGAGGTCGTCGCCGCCGGTGACGAGCGGGAGCGCCCCGGTGGGAAGGACGATGAGCACCTGCGCCACCCGCAGCTTGCGGTCGCCGTTCCCAGCCTGTCCCGCCGCGGCGAACAGGGCGCCCGCCGCTATGAGGAAGGTCGCCCCCGTCAGTGCCAGCCTGGCGTCCCCGACCGCGCCGCCCGGTGAGGTCGGGTTGAGAAGCCCGAACACCGCCATGCCCGGCAGGTAGGGGAAGAAGGCGCTCGCGTCCAGTCCCGGGGTGTCGCTCGCCGGGGACACGCCGGGCACTGTGGGCGTCGACGGGTACGGGTCGCGGAGCTGGGCGAGCCTGTCTCCTGCTCGCTCGATGACCGCCACCTCCGGCTGGGCCTGCGACCGGGTCGAACTGGCCGGAGCCTGGGCGCGCCAGACGACCTCGAGCGACAGCGGGAGCACGACGGTGAGAAGGAGCAACGCCACGGCGACGGCGGCCCTTGGTCGCCGCGAGCGGGGCGCCGCGCCGCGCGAGCGCCGTCGAGCCAGCACCAGGCTGAGGAGAGCCCCGGCGAAGTACGGCCCGACGGCCATCCGCGCCCACTCCCGGTAGTCCGGGGAGACCGCCCTTGCGAACGTGCCGAGGCAGAAGATGCCGCCGAGCGCGTAGAGCCAGGCGTCCTGCACGAGCACCGGTAGCGCGGTCCATCTCCCCCACGCCCGTTCGAGGCCCCCTCGTGCCGGAGCCACTGCGCGCTCGTAGAGACCGACAGCCACGGGCCTCGATCGTAGGGTCGGGCGTTCTCGCGGTGGACGACGCACGACTCGATCGGGCGGGTGCCCGACCGACCGCTCCCGGACGGTCAGCCGATGGTCACCCGCGCGAACCGGTTCCCTTCCGCCACCAGCCGTCTTGTCAGCGGTTCGGCTGTGGCGTGTAGCGGAGGTAGGACTTCACCTTGCGGAAGCCCTTCGGGAACTTCTCCTTGGCCGCCTCGTCGTCGATGGCGGGGGCGATGATCACGTCGTCCCCGTCCTTCCAGTTGACCGGCGTCGAAACCTGGTAGTCGGACGTCAGCTGGAGCGAGTCGAGCACCCGGAGTATCTCGTCGAAGTTCCGCCCCGTGCTCGCGGGGTAGGTGATGATGAGCTTGACCTTCTTGTCTGGCCCGATGATGAAGACGGAGCGCACCGTGAGGGTGTTGCTCGCGTTCGGGTGGATCATGTCGTAGAGGTCGGCGACCCTGTGCTCCTCGTCGCCGAGGATCGGGTAGTTGAGCTTCTGGCCCGTGGCGTCGGTTATGTCCTGCGCCCATTGCTTGTGCGAGTCGACGTTGTCGACGGACACGCCGATGACCTTCGTGTTGCGCTTGTCGAACTCGCCCTTAAGCCGGGCGACCTCCCCGAGCTCGGTCGTGCAGACCGGAGTGAAGTCCTTCGGGTGGGAGAACAAGATGCCCCAGCCGTCGCCGAGGTACTCGTGGAAGCTGATGGTGCCCTCAGTCGAGTCCGCCGTGAAGTCGGGCGCCGTGTCCCCGAGTTGAAGTGCCATGGTGTCTCTCCTGTCGGTCTCGTCGAATGTCGGGGAGGCTAGTCAGGTTTTGGTGCGGAGCAAACGGGGAGATCGGCCGTCGGGGGCTGGTCGCGGCGCGCCGGTGGCTTAGGACCTTCGACCCTGTTGGGTGGCGAGGTGCACATCCAGAATGAGCGGGGAGGTGCCGCGCGTTTGGGAGGAGAGATGCATCGGTTCGGGCGAGCGCCGGCGATGCTCGTCGACAGCCGACCTGTCGCGGGCAGGTAACCGGCCATGGAGCAGCTGAGCCCTCTCGACGCCGGTTTCCTCGACGCCGAGGACCAGGACCGGCATCTGTCGATGGCCATCGCCTCGATCGCCGTCTTCGAGGGTCCGGCGCCTGCGTACGACGAGGTCAGCTCTGCCATCGGGGCGCGCCTCGCGCTCGTGCCGAGATACCGGCGGAAGTTGAGGACGGTCCCGTTTCGCCTGGGGGCACCGCTCTGGGTCGACGATCCGAACTTCGACCTCAGCTTCCACATCCGCGAGACGGCGCTGCCGGCGCCGGGCGGCGACGCGGAGCTCGGCCGACTGATGGCCCGCGTGATGGCGAACCGCCTCGATCGCGACCACCCGCTGTGGGAGTGCTGGCTCGTGAGGAGCCTCGAAGGCGGCCGCTGGGCCCTCATCTCGAAAGTGCACCACTCCATGGTGGACGGGATATCCGGTACCGACCTCTACTCCGTAGTCTTCGATCTCTCGCCCGACTCCGCCCCTCCCGTGGGCGGAGCGGTCCCGCTCGAGCCTGAGCCTTCGGCGCTGTCTCTCCTCGCCCTTTCTGCCCGGGACACCGTCTTGCTCCCGCTGCGCGACATCCGAGCCACCCTGGCGGGGCTCATGCAGCCGGCGCAGATCGCGCGCCGGGCGGGGCTGACGGCACGGGGCCTCAGGCACTACGCCGTCGCCCGAGAGCATCCGCGACAACAGGCTCTCCGCGATGGTCGCCAACCTCCCCGTCCACCTCGAGGACCCTGTCGAGCGCTATCAGGCGGTTCGAGACGAGCTCTCGGGACTGAAGCGCAGCGGCGAAGCCGTCGCCGGCGAGACCCTGGTGTCGCTCGCGAGGTACGTGCCCTTCTCGCTCGCGTCGGTGACACGCTTTGCCTTCCGGCTCCCCCAGCGCGAGATCGTGAGCGTCACGACGAACGTGGCCGGCCCGCAGCAGCCCATCTACGCCATGGGCCGGCAGCTCCTCGAGATGATGCCCTATGTGCCGATCGCCTACGGACTTCGGACCGGCGTG
>JAJYVX010000156.1 GCA_021791795.1 Actinomycetes bacterium
GCCTGGTCCACCACCGACGGAGGCTCGAGCTGGAGCCAGTCATCCGCCCTCGACGAGTATGTGAGTTCCGTGGCGTGCCCATCGGTCGACGACTGCTACGCCGCGGAGTCCTCTGGTACCCAGGGAGCGGTCGAGATCTCGACCGACGGCGGACAGCACTGGGCTTCCCTCGTGACGCCGAGCGGCCTCAACCTCAATGCTATTGCCTGTCCCTCGACGACCACCTGTTACGCCGCCGGAAACGAAGTCGAGACCCTCGCGGGTGGCACGGACTCGGTCGCCGCCGTCGCCGCGACCTCCGACGGAGGCTCGTCGTGGGCGACGACGGAGTTGATCGGGCAGCTGACCGGCATGTCGGGGGACGAGAACAACATCGAGGGCATCGCCTGCCCATCGGTGACGACGTGCTACGTGTCGATCGAACGGGTAACCGGGAACGGGGCGTCGCCCGCTATCGAAGTGACTACCGACGGTGGCGGGTCCTGGCAGTTCCGGGGGACGGCAGGCGGAGGGGCCATCGCCTGTGCGACCGAGCTCCAGTGCTATGCCGCGGTCAGCGGCACCGAGACCATCGACTACACAGCGGACGGCTTTGCTTCGGTGACGCCCGAAATCCTCCCGCAGGGCACGACCGGGGCAAAGGGAGGTATTGCCTGCCGCTCGGCCGATGACTGTTACTACGCCTCGCAGGGCGCCGGCGGCACCGGAGGAGTGATCTTCACGATCTCGACACCGGACCTCGAGATCGCGACGAGTTCCTTGCCGCCGGCGACCCCTGGCGCGCGGTACTCGGCGACGCTCGTGTCGAGCGGTGGATCCGGGTCGGTCTCGTGGGCGATCACCTCCGGTGCGTTGCCTGCCGGTCTCGCGCTGGACCGGTCCACGGGGGTGATCTCGGGGACCCCCACGGGATCCGGGACGTCCACGTTCTCCGTGACGGCGACCGACTCGGCACGCGACACCTCGAGTGCGACCTTTTCTCTCGCATCGCAATGGCTTGCGACCAGCGAGCCCCTCCCACCCGATGGCGCGCTGACGATGGCATGTCCCTCGGCGAACGACTGCTACGCGCTGTCTCGCGCGTTCTACGGGGGCTTCACCGTCTTTTCGACGACGGACGGTGGCTCGCAGTGGTCGGAACAGCCGCTCCCGCCAACCTGGAGCATCGCTGGCAACCCCGACGCGTTGGCATGCGCGTCGGCCACCGTCTGCTTCGCTGTCGGCGCCGATCTCGCGGGAGGCATCATCGCGAGCACGACGGATGGGTCCACCTGGCAGCTGTCTGCTGTGACCGGGACAGCCGACCTCCAGGCCATCAGCTGCCCGACGTCCTCGTACTGCTACGCCGTCGGCTCCGACCCGAGCGGGAACCCGGAGGTCTACGAGACCACGAACGCAGGCGCGACCTGGACGAGCGGCCCGGTGCCTTCCAACCTGTTCGCGTTGTCGTCGGTGGCATGCTCCTCGGCGACGACGTGTCTCGTCGGCGGAAGTCAGGGAAGCGGCACCGACGACCTCGCCATGACCACCGACGGCGGTTCGACATGGGTACCCGAGGGCCTGCCGTCGGGGCCGGAGATCCAGGCCTCGCAGATCGCCTGCTCGTCGAGCTCCGACTGCGTGCTCGGTCTGCTGAGCTCGGCTGAGCTGCAGCAAGATGCCAACTCGATCTACTCGACGACGGACGGCGGCTCGACCTGGTCGCTCACCACCACGCCGGCGAGCTTTTGGCCGAACGCGCTCGCCTGCGCAGGTTCGGACTGTGCGGCGGTCGGCTTCAACGCCGACTTCGTCGGCGTGCCCATGCTCCTCACGAGCACCGACAGCGGTGCGTCGTGGACGGCGGCGACCGTCCCGTCCTCGGCCGCGTCGCTGACGTCCGTTGCGTGTGCCAGCGCCGGAACCTGCGAGGCGGCGAGTGTGTCCTACCCGGGGAGCTTCCTCGGGACGACGGACGGTTGGACGAGCAACTCCGTGCAGGACCTGCAACCGAGTCTCAGCGACGTCACAGGCCTGAGTTGCCCGACGACGTCGACCTGTTACGCGGCAGGCTCGGTGAACAGCCAGGCCGCAGTCGTCCTCACCACGAGCGACGGCGGTGCGGTCTGGTCTTCGACGAGCCTGCCCTCCCTCTCGGAACCACAAGATCTGTCCTGCCCGTCGGTGACGACGTGCTACGTCCTCGGGTGGACCGCTTCTGGCGTGGCGGTCGCCGCGACGGCGAACAGTGGTGCGAGCTGGACGACGACCGCACTGAGTGCCGAGATCACCCAGCCGACCGGGATCTCGTGCCCCTCGCCAGACTCCTGCTACGTGGTCGGCAACAACAACGCCGGCGGGACAAACGCCTTCGAGACGGCCACGTTCGACGGCGGCGCTCAGTGGTCTCCGCCGACGCAGTTCGCCGGCGCCACGCTGAACGCGATCTCGTGCGGTTCGGCCTCGAGCTGCCTCGCCGTCGGCTACGGCTCTGCGGGTCCACTCTCGGAGGCGACCGCCCACTCCGGCTCGAGCTGGAATGCGGGTACTCCTCCGAGCGTGGAGACCTCGGTGTCGTGCCCGACCGCGGCCACCTGTTGGGCGGTGGCGCCGGCACTCACCGACATTGCCGAGACGACCGACTCCGGATCGAGCTGGATCGATGCTGGTGTCTCGGTAGAAGCTGGGAGCTCAGTCGCATCGATCGACTGCGCGACCACGACCAGTTGCCTCGCCGTCTCGGGGCAGGTTGGGCTCGCAACGAGCGACGGGTCTGACTGGGCGACGCAGCCCGTCCTCAGCCAGAGCTCGTCCAACGACCTCTCGGCGGTGAGCTGCCCGTCGACGATCGGATGCTACGCCGGCGCCTGGTCGAACCTCGACAGCGCGGACGCCACCCTCGTGACGGACATCCCCTACCCCCCACTCTCGATCGCGACAACTTCTCTGCCGGACGCCACCACCGGAACTTCGTACTCAGAAGCCGTTCAGGTGGGCGGGGGTACACCGCCGTACTCCTTCGACGTGACGAGCGGATCGCTCCCCGGGGGCTTGAACCTCGACCCGAGCAGTGGAGTCATCAGCGGCACGCCGACGACCGCCGGAACGTCGGACTTCACCCTCGAGGTGACGGACTCCTCGAAAACGCCCGAGCACGTCAGCAGCGCATTGTCGATCGACGTGCTCGCCGACACATCGACGACAGCGAGCGTCCGGCCGGGCGCGACCACGTTCGGGCAGTCGGTGACGTACTCGGCCACCGTGGACGCGACTGGCGGGGCGGCGGCGGGCTCGGTCTACTTCACCGCCGGTTCGACGAGCTTGTGCAACGCCACGGTCAGTGCCGGGTCCGCCTCCTGCGCCGCGTCGAACGCTCCGGTTGGATCCGATGTGATCACCGCGTCGTTCGAAGGGACCTCAGCCCTCGCGCCGTCCTCGGGGACGACGGGCCTCGTGGTGAACCCGTCCCTCGCGATCACGACGAGCTCGTTGCCGAGCGGAACCGTCGGAGTCGCGTACTCGAAGGCGTTGACCTCGTCGGGTGGTACCGCGCCGGTCACGTGGTCGATCGTGTCCGGCACGCTGCCCGCAGGCCTCGCGTTGTCCTCCGATGGGGTGCTCTCCGGCACGCCGAGCGCGGCCGGGACCGGTCCGCTTGGCTTCCAGGCTCGAGACAGCGTCGGCGCCACGGCCGAGAAGAGCATCACCGTGACGGTGGCGAAGGCCTCCTCGAGAACACAGCTTTCGACGTCGGTGGCTACCCTCACCTTCGGCAACGAGCACGCCGAGAGGTTCTCGTTCACCGTCGTACCACAGGGGTCAGGGACGCCCACCGGAACGGTCGAGGTGAACGACGGCGCTCGGACCCTGTGCCAAGCGACGATCACGTCAGGAGCCGGGTTGTGCAGCCCGGGTGCAAGCACGCTCAGCCCTGGCCACTATTCGATCACTGCGACATACCGCGGCGACGCCAACTTCGGCTCGTCCCTGTCCGGCGCCTCGAGCATCGTGGTCGACAAGGCGACCGCTCGAGCGACGTTGTCACTTTCCCGGGCGACCGTCACCTATGGCCGCGAACGCGACGAGAAGTTCTCCGTGAAGGTCTCTCCTGAGTTCTCCGGAACTCCCACCGGGACGGTCACGATCTTCGTCGGCACCAAGAGACTCTGCTCCCTTTCCCTCACCAAGGGGGGTGGAAGCTGCAGTCCGGCGAACCGCGCGCTCAGTGCGGGCGTGCACCATGTGAAGGCCACCTACGCCGGTTCCGCGGACTTCAGCCCGGCGAGCTCGACGACGTCGAGGCTCGTCGTCGACCGAGCGACGTCGGCGACCGTGCTCTCCGTGTCGACATCGAGGCTGACCTACGGCAAGGAGAGGCTCGAGGTCTTCTCCATGAAGGTGACATCGGTCGACGGCGGGACGCCCGGCGGTGTCGTGGACATGAGGGTCGGGAGGGTGACGCTCTGCAAGGCCGTGTTGTCGCGAGGCAAGGCGAGATGTTCGCCTTCGGCCTCAGCTCTTTCTGTCGGTTCGCACAAGGTCGTCGCGGTCTACCTCGGTAACACGAACTACAAGGGCTCGACATCGGTGAGCCATACGATCACCGTCTCGAGAGCGAGCACCGCGTTCGTTGGAGCCCGGTCATCTGGACCCTGGCACCACGTCGAAGGCGAGTTCACTCCGCCGATTGCTCTCGGCGCGCCGCTCAACTCGTGGAGTTGGCGTGTCGAAAGAGCGACGCTCCGCTCCACAACCTGAGCTGGGCGCTACGAGGCGCGCAGCCGCGCGCAGCCGGCGCAGGTGCCGAGCACCTCGACGGTATGCGTCACATCAGCGAAACCATGCCCCGACCGCCTCTGCCCAACTCTCGACTTCCGGTCCGTCGACCTCGACGCTGCGCCCGCAGACCCCCCGGCAGACGAGGTGGTGGTGGTGGTGTCTTTCGGTCCGGCAGCGCCCGGTAGCGCGTCTCGCCGTCGTCGCTGAACCCGAAGAGCGTCCTTCGTCCTCGCCGAGCGCGGCACGAATCATCGAGGTGTTCACCGGTGTCGCCCGTCACCGGCTCTTCGACGTGAACCGCGACCTCGTCCAGACCTTCGCACCGGTACTCACGCCGCTCCAAGAAGAGCTGCTCGACCTGCCCGGCGTCCCTGCCGAGGTCTACGCCTGATCAGGCGGCTGGGGGAGAGAAGACCGCCTCGAGAAGTGAGGAACGTGGGTCCAACCGATCGGACAGGCGATCTTGTGACTGGCTTCCGCTCTTCATGACTGACCTTGCTCCCCTTTCATGGCCACGAATTCCCGGTCGAGGCAGCCAGCCAGATGACTGCCTGGCATCCCTCCACGTTCCCCCGCTGCGCTCGAAGCCGTGTGATACCCGTCAGGCGCTCGGTAAGACTGCGGCGCTCGTCGCGTAACGCTCGAGCTCGGCAAGGAGCGCCTCTTTCGGCCCAGTCCCGAGCCAGGAGATCTCGAAGGCGTTTCGCGCGATCTGGATCAGGTCTGCCGCCTCGAGGGCGCCGCTCTCCGCGGCGGCTTTAAGGTTGTCGGTCATGTATGCCGCGAAGTAGGCGGGATCGTCGGAGTTCACGGTCGCCTTCAGCCCCCGGCGCAACATCTCCTTCAGCTCGGCGGTCTTCAGGTCGCCGGTGACGTAGCCGTTGGAGACGGGGCACACGGTGAACCCGAGGCCGCGCGCCCGCGCCTCCTCTACGAGTGCCTCGTTCTCGAGCACGTTCACGCCGTGGTCGATGCGCTCGACCTTGATGTCATGGAGGCACTGGCGGATGTGCTCGGTCGTGTTCTCCTGGTCGACGTCACAGTGCATCGTGAGGTGGTAACCCTCGGCACGGGCCCGCTGAAAGACGTCGGAGAACTTGCCCGGCGGATTGCCTCGCTCGTCCGAGTCGAGGCCGATCCCGACGATCGAGTCGCGATAGGGGAGCGACTCCATGAGCGTCGCCATGGCGTACTCGGCCGACCGGTCGCGAAGGATGCAAAGGATGAGCTGCGCCTTGATTCCGAGACCGCCGCGGGCGTCGAGCACGGCGGCGCCGAGCCCGCTGATCACGTGATGGAAGGGCACGCCGCGCGAGGTGTGCGCCTGGGGGTCGAAGAAGATCTCGGCGTACCTCACGTTCTCCGACGAGGCACGGGCGAGGTACGCCCAGGCGAGGTCGTAGAAGTCTTGCGGCGTTTGCAGCACTGCCATCGCCTGGTAGTAGACGGGCAGGAAAGAAGAGAGGTCGTGGAAGACGTAGCTCTTCCGCATGTCGTCGACGTCACCGTAGGGAAGGTCCATCTTGTTGCGCTCCGCCAGCCGGAAACGCAGCTCAGGCTCGAGCGTGCCTTCGATGTGGAGATGAAGCTCCGCCTTCGGCAGGCCTTCGATGAAGTTGGTCAAATCACCCAAGAAACAGGAGCCCCCTCGACTGAATCTTTCACCGGCCAACCACACACTAGCCGGGCTTTCAGCACATGCTCGGTTGATGGGTGATCCAGCGTTTCGGGCGGTGTGATCAGCTCCGCTGTGGCGGCCTGTCTCCTTCGAGCCCGGATGCTTCGAGGGAGAGGGTTTCGAGATCGGTGACGAGCTTGCGCAGCTTGCGGGCATTGTCGAACCAGGTCTGGTAGCGGGCGCGTTGGGCTTCGTTGATCTTGCGGGTGACGGTCTTGCCGTTGACGGTTCGGGTCCAGGTCAGGTAGGGCCCGTGGAGCACCGGAGGGTCGCCCTGGCATCGGCAGCCGGGTTTGCCGCAAGCAGTGGTGCGCGACACCAGGCTGCCGGGTAGCGCGAAGCCGATCCGGCTCAGCTCGGTGGCGATGGCCGCCTGAGCTCGTCGTTGTCGTTGGGTGGGGCTGTCCATCATCCTCCTTGCGGGGCATCCGCGGGTCGTGACCTTGAAGTGTATAGCACCAAGGTCACCGACGGCGCATCGTCGACGACCAGGGAGGACAGCCATGTCACGACGTCAGGTTGACTACGGGCCGCCGAGCGTAGACAAGAGGCCGGGGGCGTTGCCGGTCGTGGCCGGCTTCGCCCGGCGCCTCGACATCGCCGGGACGGTCGATCGGGCTGCCCGGTGCGCGACATCACGTACGCGAGCCACGGCCAGGTGATCGAAGTGCGGGGGTGCT
>JAJYVX010000010.1 GCA_021791795.1 Actinomycetes bacterium
CGACGGACTACGCAAAGCGGCCCTGGGGCTCACGAGCCTCGAGGAAGTCATACGGGTGGTGGCATGAGTACTCAAGGATCTCGCTCGGCCAGCGACTGGTCACGCCGTCTCGTGGCGTCACTGGTGGAAAAGGGCATCGTCACCGCGGACTCCGGCGACAGCTCGCTCGACGAGGCGGCCAATCGTGGCGTCCCCGTCGCGATGGTGCTCGCCCAGCGGGGGCTCATCGACACCCGCTCGATCCTCGAGGAGATGTCGGCGCTCTCGGGCGTGGCGAACGTGGACATCGTGGCCGAGCTACCGAGCCGGGACGCGTTCAGCCTCGTGCCGGAGATGCTGGCGAGAGAGATCGGAGCCGTCGGCTACAGGGTGGAGGACGACAAGGTCACGCTTGCCTGCATGGAGCCGATAGCGAACCAGGAGCTGCGCCACCTGTCCGAATTCCTCGGCCGGGAGGTGGTCGTGTGCGTCCTGGCGGACCCGACGGCGATCGACCGGGCGATGGCGACCGTCTACCCGCAGCTCGCGACCGACAAGAGGCCGCCCGCTGCGCCGGCCGGCGTCGACGGCAAAGCTGTGCATCTCAACGGGTCGGCCGCCGCTCCTGCCGCGAACGGAGGCGCGCCGGAGAGCGCGGCGTCGCCGGACGACCGGGCCTTCGAGACGGTCGCGGCAGACCAGGCCGTCGCGCCGAGCCCGACCGAGCCGTTCTCGGTCGAGTCCGAGAACGCCTTCGCGCCGGTGCTCGTCGACTCGTCGCCGGAAGACGACGGCGATGTCTTCGGCGAGCTCGGCGGTGGCGGCATCGGCTTCTCGGCCGGTGCCGTCGACCTCGACGCCCTCCTCACCTACGCGGTCGACAACGGGGCGTCGGACCTGCACCTCGCGACCGAGCTTCCTCCGACCATACGCATCGACGGCTCCCTCAGGCCCATCGAGGGCCTGCCGACGCTCGACAACGAGACGATCCGCGAGATGATCTACCGGGTCCTCACGCAGCGGAGCCGGGAGCGTTTCGAGGCGACGAAGGAGCTCGACACCTCCCACATGATCCACGGAGTCGGAAGGTTCCGTGTGAACGTCTTCCAGCAGCGCGGCTCCATCGGGGCGGTGCTCCGGTCCATACCGCACGACATCCCCGACTTCGAGTCCCTCGGGCTGCCGGACGTCGTGTCGAGCTTCGCGGAGCTGCGGCGCGGCCTCGTCCTCGTCACCGGCCCGACCGGGTCGGGCAAGTCGACGAGCCTCGCATCTCTCGTGAGCATCATCAACCATTCGAAGCCGCTCCACATCGTGACCGTCGAAGACCCGATCGAGTTCCTCCACCGTCACAGCCGGGCGATCATCAACCAACGCGAAGTCGGCGTCGACACCGAGTCGTTCGCCGAAGCGCTCCGCCATGTCCTCCGCCAGGACCCCGACGTCATCCTCATCGGCGAGATGCGGGACATCGAGACGATCCAGACCGCTCTCACCGCAGCCGAGACGGGTCACCTCGTCTTCGCGACCCTCCACACCCAGGACGCGCCGCAGACGATCGACCGCATCATCGACGTGTTCCCGACCGCACAGCAGCACCAGGTGCGCATCCAGCTCGCCGGCACGCTCGAGGCCGTCGTGACCCAGCAGCTGATCCTCTCGGCCACGGGTCTCGGGCGCGTGCCCGTCGCCGAGGTGATGGTCTGCACACCTGCGATCCGCAACCTGATCCGGCAGTCGAAGACACACCAGGTGTACTCCCTCATGCAGACCGGCGGAGCACAGGGCATGCAGACGATGGACCAGGGTCTCGCTCGCGCGGTGAGGGCCGGGCTCATAACCGAGGCGATCGCCTTCGATCGCTGCCACGACCCGTCCGAGCTGCGCGACTACCTCAAGTCATGAACGCCTCGCCGAGAACGAAGGGCGACTGATGGCAACTACGACATTCGACTACAAGGTCCGCGACCGCGAAGGCAAGCTCATCTCTGGCCAACTCGAGGGCGACAACCTGCCACTCGTGGCGGCGAGGCTGCGCGAGATGGGTTTCGCCCCGATCGAGATCAAGCCGATCGTCGGCGTGAACCTGCGCCGCGAGATCTCCATACCCGGGCTCTCGGATCGCGTGAAGCTGAAGGACATCGCGCTCATGAGCCGGCAGCTCGCCACGATGGTGGCCTCCGGCCTCACGCTCGTCCGCTCCCTCGGCGTGCTCGCCGACCAGATCGAGTCGAAACCGCTGCGCGAGGCGATGCTCAAGGTTCGCGCCGACGTCGAGCAGGGAACCCTGCTCTCGGCGTCGCTCGAGAAGCTGCCGAAGGTCTTCCCACCGCTCTACATCGCGATGGTGAAAGCGGGAGAGGTCGGCGGATCTCTCGACGCCGTCCTCCTCAAGCTCTCGACCACGCTCGAGAAGCAAGTGGAGCTCCGCGCGAAGGTCCGCTCTGCGATGAGCTACCCGGCCATCGTCCTCACCCTCGTCGTGATCATCGTCAGCTGCCTCATGATCTTCGTCGTCCCGATCTTCAAGCACCTCTTCCAGTCGCTCGGGGGCCAGCTGCCGTTGCCGACGAGGATCGTCATCGAGATCTCGAACATCCTCGCGAGCTTCTACCTGCTCGCCGTCATCGGAGCCGTCATCGCCGGCGTGCTCGTCCTCCGTCGCTTCATCGCCACGCCCGCGGGACGCGAGAAGTGGGACGCTCTCAAGCTGCGGCCGCCCATCTTCGGGCCGCTCATCCACAAGGTCGCGCTCGCCCGCTTCTCCGCCACTCTCGCCTCGCTCCTCTCGGCCGGCGTGCCGATCATCGAGGCACTCGACATCGTCGCCGCCAACACCGGCAACCAGATCGTCGCGAACGCTCTCCACGGAGCGAAGGACGGTGTGCGCCAGGGACAGGCGCTCTCGGCCACGCTCGCGCAGTACAGCGTGATGCCGACCATGGTCACCCAGATGATCGAGACGGGGGAGGAGTCCGGCGCGCTCGACTCGATGCTCGACAAGATCGCCACTTTCTACGACAACGAGGTCGACGCCACGATCGCGAGCCTCACGAGCGTCCTCGAACCACTCCTCATCGTGGTCATGGGCGTCTGCATCGGGGCGATCGTGATCTCCATGTACCTGCCGATGTTCGACATCTACAAGCTCATCCAGAAGAGCGGCTCGAACGGCTGAGGACTGAGGTAAGCGCAATGAGGACACCGCACATCGGCCCCGGACGGGTCGCAGCAGAAAAGGGAGCCCGAGATGAGTAGCAGAGGCGCGAGGCGCTTGAGCCTCGAGGTCAGCAACAGCGCGGTCCGCATGGCCGAGCTGGCGCTCGGCGGTGGCAGACCTCGCCTCGTGAAACTGGGGCAGGTACGGCTCCCCCACCGAGCGGTGATCGACGGTGCCGTCGTGAACGTGGCGGCAGTGCAGTCGGCGATCGTTCGCTGCGTCCGGGAGGGCGGTTTCTCGGTCAAAGAGGTGTACCTCGGTGTCGCCGGGTTGAGAGCCATCACCCGCGAGCTCGACATGCCGCCCGTTCCCGACTCCGAGCTCGACTCCGCCGTGCGGCTGCAGGCGCTCGACGTGGTCCCCTTCCCGATCGAGAAGACGCTCATGTCTGCTCGCCCGCTCGAGGAAGTGCTCGCGCCGGACGGTTCGACGCTGCGGAGGGTCCTTCTCGCGGCTGCGCACAGGGACCTCATCTCGCCGCTCCTCGAGGCCGTGCAGAAGTCGGGGCTGAGACCCCTCAGCGTCGACCTCACCTCGATGGCCCTCATACGGAGCCTCTACGACCCCGGGCGTCACACCGACGGTCCGGAGGCGATCGTCTCCATCGGGGCGGGCCTCACCACGGTCGTCGTCCACGAGAACGGCGTACCTCACTTCGTGCGCACGATCGCCGAAGGCGGCGACACCATCACCGCGGCGATCTCGGGGGCGCTCGACCTCCCGATCGAGGACGCCGAGAAGATCAAGCGGACGCTCGACCAGGCGGGTCCCCACATCCGGGCTGCAGCCACGGCCGCCGAGGAGGCGTCGAACTCGCTCGTCGGCGAGATCCGCAACTCCATCGAGTACTACTCCTCGCTCGCGGGCCGCTCCGAGGTGAGGCGCGTCACGCTCACCGGCGGCGGGGCGCTCCTGTTCGGCCTGTACGAGCGCCTGCAGCAGCAGCTCCGCTCGGAGGTCGCGTTCGGCAGCTCGGCCGCACGGGTGGACGGCTCGGGAGCGCACCTGGCCCCCGAGGAGACGGCCGAGCGCGACCTGCTGCTCGCAGTGGCGCTCGGCCTTGCCCTGCCGGAGCGCTCCGACGTGAAGCAGCTCGACCTCCTGCCGCCAGAGGTGAAGAAGGACCGGAAGAACGTACGACGCGACCGGGTGGCCGTAGCTGCCGCGACTCTGATCGTGCTCGCCATGGCGGGCGGCGGGCTCCTCCGGTACCTCGAGGTCCACAAGGCCGAGAGCAAGGTGGCGGCGCTCAACTCCGAGATCGCCTCGACCTCTGCCCAGATAGGGAAGTACGACAAGGCGAGGATCGACGTGGCCAACATGCGGCGCGACTCCGCTCTTCTCACACCGGTCGTGCAGGGTGAGGTGAACTGGCCTGCCGTGCTTGCCTCCGTGCAGCGGAACACTCCCGCCGGAGGGATCGTCACGAGCCTCGTCGGCAACGACACGCCGCCGGTGAAGACGACGTCGAGCCTTCCGGCCGGCTCGCCGACGAGTGCCGCCGCGACCGCGGTGCAGATCGCATCCGTGACTGTGACGGTGCAGGCGCAGCGCAACTACCCGTACTTCCAGGTCTGGTACGACCAGCTCGGGCGCTCCGGCCAGTTGCAGCTGACCGAGTGGTCTCCCTTCGCCCAGTCCTCTGCCGGAACCGTGACCTACTCTGCAACGATCAGCGTGCTCGGGACCATCAAGTCCGGCCGGGCCACCATCTTCGAGGTGCCGAACCGATGAAGCGATTCTCCTCCATAGACCTCTCCACGTTCAAGCGGCCGACGGTGCTCGTCTCCCTGGCAGTCGTGCTCGTGCTCGCCGGCGCCTGGTGGTTCGCCTGGATGTCGCCCCAGGGCGCCAAGCTCTCGTCCGTCAACCAGCAGGAGACGACGAAGCAGGCGCAGCTCTACTCCCTGCAGACCGAGCTCGCGACGTCTCGCTACGACGTCTCGCTCCTGCAGAAGTACGGCTCGTACCTGCAGCGCTTCACCGCGGCCGTGCCGCCGACGCCTGAGGCACAGGTGCTCACCACGCAGTTGTTCCAGCTCGCCGCACACACCGTCGGCAGCAGGCACCTGACGGCGCTGAGCGACGACACGACCGCGCCGCCGACCGCCACGCAGTCGCTCGGCGAGGTACCCCTCACGATCGACATCGCCGGCCCGTACGACCAGTGCGTCTCGTTCCTGCGCGGCCTCTACAAGCTCCCGCGGCTGATCACCATCAGCTCGATCACTCCGAGCCCTCAGTCAGGGCCGGCCTCGGCCGGAGCCAACTTGCTCGACGTCAACGGCCAGCCGTACACCATGACCATCTCTGCCACGGCCTACTTCTCCCCCTCCATCGGCTGAACGATCGGCAGGTCGGGAGAGCAAGACCCGTCCGAGCGGCTCAGCCTGTGGGCAAGTCGTAGGAATCAGGGGATCGACTCGGCGTCGGGCGGTAGGTGATCCGGTAGGTCGCGATGCGACGATCGTCGGATGCGACAGGTGGAGCGGCGAGTCATCTTCCTCGAGGCGATCCCCGTACCGGGCTGGCTCCGCGAGGCGGCCTGCGCGGCGACGACAGAGGCGCGCCGCTCGCTGCCCGGACCTGACGACAACGCACAACTGGGCCGCCGGATCGACCTGCTCGCCGGCATCCTCTCGCCCCAACGAGCCGGCCGCACGAGAAAGGAGACGGTGCTCGACGCCCTCGTGCTCTCCGGCGAGATCGCGGAGCAGCTCCGGGGACAAGGCTCGCAGTCGGGAGGTGGCTCGCTCCTGCTCTCGCTCGCCTTCGAGGGACTCGCGGCTGCCCTGCTCGAAGCGGTCGTCGGCGACGCGGATCTCGAGCAATAGTCGCTCAGGCCGGCGACGCGTCCGGGTGGAGCTGCGGCAGCCCCCCGTGGTTCGGCGCCTCGAGGGATGCGGCGGTGTCAGCGGTGCCGGACCGCCTCGCCGCGCGAGACGGCTCGTCACCTCGTGTGATCCGGCGCCTGTCGTAGAGCGCCTCGTCGGCTATGGCGAGGAGCACGGCGGGCTCGGGTCCGCCGCAGCTCTGATAGCTGGCCACGCCCCAGCTGAACGACGGTGCGCCCATCCGCTCCACGCGGGCCATTACGACCGAGGCGTCGTCGGGCGTCGTGTCGGGTAGCACGACTGCGAACTCGTCCCCACCGAGGCGGTACACGCCGTCTAGTCCGCGCAGTGCTCGCCGCAGCGTCTCGACGAGGCGGAGCAGGACCTGGTCCCCTGCGGCATGACCTTCGCTGTCGTTCACCACCTTCAGCCCGTCCACATCGAGGGCGACGACGCTGAGGTCGAGCTCGGCGCGCTGGCATCGCGCCAATTCCCGTTCGAGGTCGCGCTCGAACGCCCTCCTGTTCGAGCAGCCCGTGAGCGGATCGCTGAACGCCGCCGCCTGCAGCTCGTCGGTCGCGGAGCGGGTCGCGACAAGAGTCGCCTTGTCGACGAGCCGGCCGAGCCGTTCCCCGTCCGAGCCCGTGGACACGAGATGGCGGAGAAGCAGCATCTGCTCCACCACGATGTTGGGCGAGCCGACTCTCGCCCCCCAGAAGGCCGCGGCGTGCTCCAACGCCTTGCGGCGCTGCGGCACGCTCGACGCCGCCCGTGGCGCGACGGGCTCCCGCCCGTGCCCGGCGAAGGCTCCCCGCACGCGGGCGACCGCGTCCGCGGTCGCGGCCGCTTCGAGCGCCACGAGCATCGCGAAGCGCTCCTCGTCGTCTGCCGGTCCGAGCGCGCACCCGGTCGCCTGGATCCGCCCGAGCCACGCTCCTTCGAGACCGCGGACGGCATCCACTTCCTGGCCCGTGAGGAGATGGCTCTCGGCCAACGCTGGGAGGCGCCGGGCAGGCACCCGGTGGCGAACGGGCGGGACGCTGCTCCCCCCGCTGAAGTGCGTCTCGGATTCGGCTACGAGGTCGAGGTTACCAGCGCCCTCTCCGCCGTCAGCGGAGTCCGGAACGCCGGATGCCGGCTCGACCGCGTGTTCCCTGCGACAATCAGGCCGTGACCGAGCGAGCTCGCACGTCCGGCGCGTGTGCGACCGTCACGATCGGGATCCCGGTCCTCGACGAGGAGACCACGCTTCGTCGCTGCCTCGACGCGCTGGCGGTGCAGAGCTATCCGGAGCTCCTCGAGATACTCGTGGTCGACGGCGGGTCGACGGACGCGACGAGGGAGATCGCCCGCGCCTACCCGCTCGTCCGCCTGCTCGACAACCCGCGCCGCAGCCGTCCGGCGGGACTGAACGTCGCCATCGCGAGCGCGAGGGGTGCGGTCTTCGTACGCGTGGACGCGAGGGTCGTGGTCGCGCCCGACTACGTCGAAGCGTGCGTCGCAGCACTCGAGCGGAGCAGTGCGGCGATAGTCGGAGGTCCGATGCGACTCGAAGCGACCACTCCCGCCGAGCGCGGGGTCAAGGCTGCCATGACGTCCGTGCTCGGTTCCGGACCGGCCCGCTTCCGGCGCGAGCAGGCGGAAGCGGGCTTCGTCGACACGGTCTATCTCGGCGCGTTCACCCTCGACACGATCCGAGCCCTCGGCGGCTACGACGAAGACTTCGGCGGCAACGAGGACGCCGAGCTGAACTTCCGTGCCCAGAAGGCCGGCGGCGTCTACCTCGATCCCGCCATCCGATCCAGCTACGCCGTCCGCTCCGGGCTGAAGGGCCTCTGGTCCCAGTACTACCGGTACGGCACGAACCGCACGAGGACGATGCTGAAGCACCCCGGCTCCGTCTCGCCTCGGCAGCTCGCCGTGCCCGTGCTCATGGTCGCCCTGGCAAGCCCTTGGCGGAGGCAGGTAGCCGCCGGATACCTGGCCGCAGTCGTTCTCCGCGCCGGTGCGGAGGCGACCCGCGACCCGGCTGCGGCGCCGACCCTCGCGGCTGCCCTGCCGGTCATGCACGCAGCCTGGGGGGCCGGGTTCGTGCGCAGTGTGTCGCGGCACCTCGGTGAGAAGAGCCTGCGGCTGATCCGCTCTCAACGACCTTGCCTCCCGACGACCTGACGGAGGGTGCGACCGAGGATCCTGAGGTCGAAGGCGATGCTCTGGTGGCGTAGGTAATAGAACTCGTACTGGAGCTTCTCGAGCGCGTCCAGCTCGTCGGCTCCGTATGGATACTTCACCTGGGCCCATCCGGTGATCCCCGGCCGCACGAGGTGGCGGAGATCGTAGAAGGGGATCTTCTCGCTCAACTGCTGGACGTAGCGGGGCTGCTCGGGCCGCGGGCCGACGATCGACAGTTCCCGGCGGAGCACGTTCCACATCTGGGGCAGTTCGTCCACGTGCAGCCTGCGGAGCATCGCGCCCACTGCGTTGAGGCGGGGATCGTCCGGCCTGGTCCAGTCGGATTCGTCCCGGCCGGGCGTCATCGTCCGGAACTTGACGATGGTGAAAGGCTTGCCGTCCTTGCCCACCCTCACCTGACGGAAGAAGAGCGGCCCCCTGTTGCCGAAGAGGTCGAGGACGACGACGAAGGGGACGGCTATGGCGAAGAGGAGCATCCCGAAGGTGGCGAGCACGACGTCGAGGAAACGCTTCACCCGCGCGTAGACGGGATGGTGGATCTCGTTGATGTCGAAGAGGAGGGCGATCCGCTCCAGCTCCGATATGGGAAGCCGGCCGAGCCACCCGTCGTAGAAGAGCGAGAGAGTCCGGATCCGGACCCCGCTCGAGTGGAGCTGTGCCGCCTGGGTGACGATGTCGTCCATCGCCTGCGCCTGCCGGTCGAGGACGAGCAGAGTCCCTCGCTTCTCCTCGACGAGCCGGCGCAAGGGCGACTCGCCGCCCTCGGCGACCTCGGCCGCCGACGGGTCTATCAACGCCGAGAGGTGGGCCGTCCGCTCGGGTGCGCGGACGATCTCGCGCTGCAGTCGCTCACTCTCCTCGGGGCCGACGACGGCAACCACGCGCTCCTGCGCCGAAGCGAGGCGGCTGCGCTCGCCCACGGCGGACACGGCCGTGAGAACCGGAGTGAGGACGGCGAAGGTGACGAGAAGCACGAAGCGGGGAAGGAGAGGCTCGTTGCTGACAAGTTGGATGAGCGACACGACGATCACCGCCGCGCCGACCGCGCCTGCCGAGCGCAACAACCGAGAGCCGTCCGTCCCGACGGGGTCGTTCACGCCCACCGCATAGGTCGTGACCCAGAGGATCGCGACGAGGGCGAGCACCCAGCCAAACCGCGGCTCAGCCGTGACCGGATACTTGCCGATGAATTCGGCATGGACAATCTCCGCGCCGAGCACCACGGCTACAGTCACGAGCGGAGTCAAGGCCTTGACCGAGCGCGGCATCACACAACATTCAAGCCGAGCGGAACCTCCGTATACGGGATCAACGGAGAAGGACCGGGAGAGCTCCGCAGAGGCCAAGGTGGCTGAGCCCGTGCTCCTCGAGGCTCCGGAGTCTGCCGGCACCCACCTCCCGAGTGCCTACACCGGTCGTGGCGGCGCTCCGGCCGCCGCAGTTGACGCACCGCCCACGGCGGCGGCCTCGGACCTGAGCGACGAGACCACGGTCTCCGTCTACGGCGTCTTCGCCGGCCTCTGGGCTGCGTTCCTGCCCGTGGCGTTCCTCTCCGGAGTGACCTACCCGAGCTTCATCCCCAAGTACGCGCTGATGCTCCTCGCCGCAGGCGCCGGCATCGTGCCGCTGGTGCGACTGGCCCGCCAGCCGCGCACCAGGTGGCCGGCGAGGGCCGCCTGCGGCTTCCTCGCCGTCGCTCTCGTGTCCGCGCTCGTCTCCTCGGCGCCCGGGATCGGCATCTTCGGCCTCTACCTGTGGGGCACGGGCTTCCTCTTCTGGCTCTCGTGCGCCGGAGCATTCGCCATCGGGGCGAGCCTCCGGCGCCGCGACCTCACGTGGGCGTTCTACGGCCTCCTCGCCGGAGCGGGCGCGAACGCGGCCATGGCCGTCTACCAGATCGCCTTCCATCCCGCGAGCGCGGTGCTGCAGGCCTACGCCTCCGGGACCCAGGCAGACGGGTTCCTCGGCAACCCCGTCCATCTCGAGGCGCTGCTCCTCGGAGCCATAGCGCTCTCTGCCGCCAAGTTCTGCGACGCGCCCCAGCGGTGGGGGTGGTTCGTCCTCCTGCTCGGCGTCGCTCTCGAGTTCACCTCCGAACGGGTGTTCATCCCCATCCTCATCGTCCTCTTCGCCGTCGTCGTGTACCAGAGACGGGCGCGGGGACTGCTCTTCAGCGCGGTGGTCTCTCTCGGCTGCCTCATCGGCTACCTCGCCGGCGGGTCCGACCTCGGCACCAGGGTGACGTCGGGCACGTCGCAGACGACGTTCGGCCTGCGGATCGAGCTGTGGAGGGATGCGGCGCGCGGCCTTCTCCACCACCCGATCCTCGGCACCGGGCCGGGCCAACTGCTCGGGGGCACGGCACCGTACATCCGCGCCGGCCTCGGTCACCACCTCGACGGGCGGCTCTTCACCGACGCCCACAACTTCCTCGTCGAGGTGACGGTGACGACCGGCATCCTCGGCCTCGCCTTCTTCCTCGCGTGGCTGCTCGGGATCGCCCGCATCGCACGAGGCCCCTTCCTCGGCTTCGCCGTGGCACTCATGGCAGTGGAGCTCGTCGAGCCGATGAACGTCGGGGTGACCCCTCTCGCGTTCCTCGCAGCCGGCGCAGCCATCGGCTCCGTCCTCTACTCCTTCGAGTGGAGCAGGGCGGCGGCGAGCATGCCGCCGATCGCCACTGCGAACCTGCCGGGACCAGACGGCGTCGTCGCAGGCGGTCCGCGCGGCCGCACACCCTTCGTGACGGGAACTGTCGTGGCGGTCTCGGTGGCAGCTTCGCTCTTCCTCGCGGTGACCTCCCTCGTCGGGGTTCTCGACTTCTCGCGCACCTCGACCGTAAGCCTCCCGGCAGCCCGCGCGTCGAACGCGCTCGTTCCGTACTGGCCGCAGAGCGCGTCGCAGATCGGCTTCTACTGGCGTTACGAGTACGCCATCGACCACGCGCCCGCTGCCGAGCGAACTGACCTCCTGAACGCACGGACGTGGTACACGCTCGCCGCTGACCGCGACCCGGCCGACCCCGTCGGCTGGTGGCAGGTGGCACAGCTCGACCGCTTGCTCGGCGACAGACCAGCCGAGGGCAAAGCGCTCGGGAGAAGCCTCGCCGACGACCCGTACCTCCCCGCCTCGCTGTCGTCGGCGGCCGCGCTGTCGGCCTCCGAGGGCAGGTGGGCAACGGCGCTCGGCTACCTGGGCAAGCTGGCACAGGTGCGGGCGCTCACGCCGGCGGAGCTGGCGCTGCAGAAGACCGCCGAGTCGCATACCCGGCCCAGCTGACAGACGAGGCATCCCGGCTGACAAAAAGAGGGTTGCGAGCCTGCACCACGCCTCGCGATCCTCCATGAGCTTTCGCCGACTGACCTGGGGAGACTTACCCCAATCGGGACGAGGGGGGAACTTCCGGGCCGGGCGAGGGCCAACATTTCTTCTAAAGCATCGCTTCTTACAGGTCGATGAATTTCGAGCAACCGAACATGTCCATCCGACCTGAGGAGGAACATCCGTGAAGTCAGTCGTTGAGCGCTATTACGCGCGCAGGAGCGGCGATGGGGAAGGCGATGAAGGCTTCACCCTTATCGAGCTCCTCGTCGTCTTGCTCATCATCGGCATCCTGCTGGCCATCGCCATCCCGACGTTCCTGTCGGTGACGAAGGGCGCCAACAACACCGCAGCGCAGTCGAACCTTCAGACTGCTCTCACCGCAGCAGACACGTACTACACGCAGAACAACCAGACGTACACGGGCATCAACACCGGCATCGCAGGCGTCGACGCCGGCATCAGCGCCGTGACTGGCGCCTCGAACGGCCCCCACGTCGTGAGCTTCGCCGAGTCGGCTGGCGACGTCCTCGTTCTCGCGACGTGGTCACCGGGCACACGTGAGTGCTGGGGCATCCTCGACATCAAGTCGACACTGGCCACCGGCACCGTGCTGGGCAAGTCCGCGACCGGCACTTACTACTGGCTCGCCAAGCCGTCGCAGAGCGGTTGCTCGGCAGCCGCCTACGACACGTCGAGCGTGACGGGTGTCACCCTCAACGCGACGTCCTTCCCGGCCGGATAGCAGCGAGAACTGCTGAACCAGGTACCTCCAACTGGTCACAGCGATGGGCGGAGGGAAAGCCCCGGTCCTCGGACCGGGGCTTTCCCCATTTCCGCGGTCTACGCTCTCCCGCGACGAGGCGGCTCTGTACGGGCCTGTGCTCTGGCACACGACGAAACGCTCGGGCGGAGCGCTCTCCTCAGACGAGCGGCCACGGGTAGGAGCGGTGGTCGCCTCTCGGCCTCGGGAAACGCGGCCGCGCGCGCAGACGCCTGGCCCGTGCGACGAGAGCGTCCCGCTCCTCCGGGCTGATCAGGCGCGCGAGGCGGTCGGGGACGCCGTCCGCGACGAGGCGGTCGCAGGCTTCGAGGACGAGCGGCGGCACGTCCTCGCCGGCGAAGTCCCAGATGACGGTGCGGAGCTTCGTCTCGCTGTGGAACGTGAGGGCGTTGTCGATCGCCCACAATGCTCCGTCGGTGTCGACGAGCACGTGGCCGCCCTTGCGGTCGGCGTTGTTGAGGAGGATGTCCATGCCGCCGAGCTCCCGCAGCCGCGCGCCGTGACGGGGCTCTTCGACGAGGTTGAAGTAGTGCTGCGCGAAGTCCGCCTCGACGAAGCGCTGCAACGAGCCTTCGTCGAGCGGCCCGTCCATGCGCACGACCGTCTCCGGCACCAGCCCGAAGCCGAGAGCGGCCGACAGCTCGTAGGCCGCCACCTCCCGCCGGTAGAGGCTCGGGCCGAAGTCCCATAGCGGCCGCTCGCCCTTCGCAGGCTTGTACACCGCCCGCCCCGCGAGCTCACCGAGGCGGCAGGTGACGAGGAAGGAGTAGTTCGAGCTCCAGGGGAGCCTGCCCTCGATCTCGACCTCGCCCGCGCTCAGCAGCTCGAGCCACTCCGGAGGGCTCACGTGAGCGGCGGGCTGTTCCCGTTCGTCCTCGGGCACACGTGTCCTCTCGCGTCGAGCGGGTAGCCGCACAGGGGACAGGGCGGCCGACCCGACTCGACGAGCTCGGTCCCCTTGATCGCAAGGGCGGCAGCCTGCTCCCGCGTCATGGCCATGCGGGTCGACGAACCCTCGGGACCTTCGGGCTCCTCGGGCTCGGACGTGTCGACCTCGTCGGCCACGAGCATCACCCGGTCCGTGTCGTTGTCGTAGGTGACGCCGATCGTACCGACGACGAAGTCTGGCTCGTCGAAAGGCTCGAGCTCGAGCTCGGACCCGGTCGGCAGCTCCGCCGGTCGCTCGAGCCCCCTCAGCAGGCGCCCGAGGTAGGCGGAGAGGGCCGCAACCTGCTGCTTCTCGAGCTTCATCGTCACGAGCTGCCGGCCTTCGCGTACCTGCAGCAGGAAGACACGCTCCCCGACAGGCCCGACCGTTCCGACCGTCACCCTGTCCGGCCGGGCGAGCTCGTAGCTCGCGTTCATGCTCCGGCCCTCTCTGTGGGGCGCGCCCGCCTGTGAAGGTGCGCCGTGCCCGGGTGGGCCGGCTCTGCGGCTGCCTCCTTGCTCGGCAGCCCGGCGATCACGCCGTAGGAGTTCACGGCGAGGACGGCCGGCGTCTCCTCCCCGAACGCGACGGCGCTCGAGGAGCAGGGGCCGATCGCGATCCTTTGGAAGGAGTCGAGGGGCATGCCGAGCGCGAGGGCGAGGACTGCCTTGATGCAGTCGGCGTGCGACACGGCCACGACGAGCTGGCCGGGGTGCTGGAGGGACAACCGCAACATCGTCTCCTGCAGCCTCTGCTGGAGCTCGAGGAACGACTCACCGCCCGGGAAACGCCACCCGCTCGGCCAACGCTGCACCGTGTTCCACTCCGGCTGCTTGCGGAGCTTCGCGAGCTCAGCCCCGGTCCAGTCCCCGAAGTCGCACTCGACGAGGCCGCGCTCCACGACCACCTGGCGTCCGGTGACATCGGCGATCGGCGCAGCCGTCTCCCGAGCTCGCTCGAGCGGCGACGAGTACACCGCAGCCACGTCCATCCCGGCGAAACGGGCCCCCGCGGCTGCAGCCTGCTCTCTCCCCTCCTCGGAGAGGTGGAGGCCGCGCGCCCTGCCGGGAAGGACCTTGCCCGTCGTCGGCGTCGTCGCATGGCGGACGAACAACACGACGGTGGGGCGCGGGGGGTGCTTGCGCGGTCGCTGCACGCAGGACACCGTACCGTTCAGCTTCGTGGGCCGGACAGGACTGGGAGAAGGGGCGCCGAAAGGGCTCGACGCGCTCTCCGAGCGGATCGCCGCCTGCTGCGCATGCCCGCGACTCGTGAGCTTCAGGCAGGAGGCGGCCCGCAACAGGCCGCGCGCCTTCCTCGCAGACGACTACTGGTCGAAGCCGCTCCCCGGCCACGGAGACCCGCGCGCCCGGTTGGTCGTGGTCGGGCTCGCGCCGGCTGCCCATGGCGGCAACAGGACCGGGCGCATGTTCACGGGGGACCGATCGGGCGACTTCCTCGTCGCCGGCCTCCACCGGGCGGGCTTCGCCAACCAGGCGGAGAGCTCGAGGGCGGACGACGGTCTCCGCCTCGTCGACGCGTACGTCACAGCGCCGGTGCGTTGCGCCCCGCCCGACAACAAGCCGAGCCCCGAGGAGCGCGACAGGTGCCTCCCCTACCTCGAAGAGGAGTTGGGGCTGCTGGAGCACGCCCGCGTCTACCTGGCTCTCGGTGCATACGCATACGGAGCCCTCGCGAGGCTCGGCTCGGTGATCGGGGACCTCGGGCGCCCCCGCCCGCGCTTCGCTCACGGCGGCAGGGTGCTGGTCGGTTCCGGAAGGACGGTCCTGTGCTCCTACCACCCGAGCCAGCGAAACGTCTTCACCGGCCTTCTCACCGCCGCCATGCTCGACGCGGTGCTCGAGACCGCAAGAGGTCTCCTCTGAGCGTTCGCCCTGTCAGCCGCTCACGACGGCGAGCCGCCTCGGCCCTTTTGAGGCGCCCTCCGGCCAGCGGCGCCTGCTCACACGGGAGAGCTTCCGCAGGAGCTCGACGGCGGCAGGGTCGTCGGTCGAGGAACGCGCCTCTATGACACCTGCACCCACCATCTGGGACATGAGCTCCTTCCCGCGATCGGTCCTAACGATCGCAAGCGTGAAGTCGCCGAAGGCGCCGATGCCGCCGGCGGAGATGTCGGCGTGCTCGGCGGCGAAGTCGGGACAGAGCTTGCAGCCTTCCCGGGTCCACGCATGTGCTTCCTTGAGCGGGACCTCGTGGTAGGAGCCGTCGCGCATCCACACCTGGAAGACGCCCTTTATGTTCATCTTCACCATGTCCTCGCGCCGGAGCCCGTAGCGCTCGGCGAACAGCTCGTCGAAGATGGCGTCGTCGAAGGTCTTCGAGCAGAGGAGCCCGATCGAGAGGGCGAAGCGCCTCGCCACCTTGCCGGCCTTGCGGGCAGCCATGATCGGCGGCGCCGAGGCCTGGCAGCCCATGCCCACGAGGGCGATCCGCTCTGCTCCCTGCTCGACAGCCGCGCTGTAGGCGAGAGTGTTCGCCGAGTAGGTGTAGCGCGAGCCTGCCGCGCCGAGGACGTCCTCACGGGTGCGCGCCACGCCGGGGACGGCTTTCCAGCTCGTGCCGTCACCCTCGAGGTAGGAGACGAGGGCTGCGTCGATCACGTCGTTCTCGAGGGCGTAGATGAGGAGGGCGGAGACGAGACCGCCGTCCTGTCCTGCCGCGCTCACGTCCGGGTCGGTCGCGCGGGCGAGCACAACCTCGTCGGAGACGCCGAAGACCTCCTCATCCGCCCGCTCCCGGCCGAAGAGGAACGCGTCGACTTCGGGCTCCCACTCACGGAACCTCGGACATGCCCGCGTGCAGAGCGTGCAGCCGCGCTCTCCGTAGGTGCAGTCCTCGCTCCCACCGCTCTCGTCGAGGTGGAAGGGCTTGTAGCGACCGTGCGAGTCGTCGTAGGAGAGCACGTCGTAGGGGCAGGCGACCACGCAGGCGGCACAACCGGTGCAGAGCCCCGAAGTCACCACCTCGCGGAAGAGGTGGGCCCAGTGCGGTTTCTCGGGCGGCACTCGTCCTCCTTCACTCGGTACTCGTCGACTGCAGAGCCATGATGATGCCCCTCCGGCCGATGCTATGCGACCATCCGGTGACGAATAGCTACCGTTGAGCCATGGCGCAGCAGTCGGGAGGCCGGGCCGCACCGCTCGTACGGCTCGCCGCCCCCGTCCTCGTCGCCTCGGCCGTGCTCCTCGGCGCCGCGGCGGCCGAGTCGGGCATAGCCGGCGGAACGGCAACGGTCCGCGCCGAACCCACGTCGATCGCCTTCAGCGTGGCCGCCACGCTCGTCGGTCTCGCCGCTATCGCAGCCCTCGCCACCACGCTCTTCAGCATCCTCCGCATGTTCCGGATGCACGGAGGGTTCGGGAGAGAGCGGCGGTCCTTCCTGTCGACCGTGCTCGGCGCACTGGCCACCGCAGTCATGGTCGGGCTCCTCGTCTACCTGATCATCCACTTCAAGCACCCTCACCTCGCGGCGTCGCAGACGCATACAGCGGGCGCGCACCCACCGCCCGCCGGTCACACCAAGTCGGCTGTCCACTTCGTCGGTACGGCGTCGTTCGCGACCGTTGCCGTCATCGTGGCCCTGGCCGTCGTGCTCTTCGGCATCTCCCTCTGGCGACGACGTGGCCGCTCCGGCTGGAGGAGTGCCTTCGGGCTCTCCGACCGCTCTTCTCACGAGCACCTCCCCGAGGACGAGGAGGACCCCGGCGCAGTCGCGGCCGCCATGGCGCAGGTGACCGTGGCCGATCCGCAGAACGAGCCCGACCCGCGCCGGGCAGTCGTCCTCGCCTACATGCAGATGACCGCAGCAGCGGAGGCCGCAGGAGCCGGTCGACGGCACGACGCGACGGCACGGGAGTTCCTCGAGCGACTGCTCGACTCGGCCGGATGCCCTCGCGTGCCGACGCGAGCGCTCACCTCCTCCTTCGAGCTCGCCCGCTACAGCAGGGACCCTGTGACCGAGGCGGACCGGTCCTTCGCCATCCGCGCTCTCGACGAGATCCGGCGGTCGCTCGGAGCTGCCACCCAGTGCTGAACGCCCGCGCCAGGCGCCACGCGATCGCCGTCCTCCGGCGAGCCCTCCTCTCCGCGATCCTCTTCTCCGTCGGCCTTGCCCTCGCCCTCGGGCTCGGAGCGCCCGATCCCGGCGTGGCTGAGGTGTCGTACGCGGCGGCGATGGGCGTCGTCGCTTGGGGCTCTGCTCTGGCGATCGTGCTGCGGAGCGGAGCGCACGCGGCCGATGAGCGTCGCATGGGCACCCATATGCGACCTTCAAGACACCTCTGGACGAGCGGAGCCGGCCAGGCGCTCGGGGACTCGACCGATCCTGTCGTCCTGGAACGCTCCGAGCTCGAGCGCGACCTGCGACTCGGAAGGGTCACGATGGAGGATTTCGACCTGCTCCTTCGGCACCGGCTCGAGCGGCTGGCAGTCGCGCGGTGCTCACGGCTCGGCCGCTCGCCGGACGAGCTGCCTATGGTCGGCGGCGACCAGGACCGCTCGTCGGAACGGACGGCTCCCGGTGTCCCGACGAGCGAAGTGGAGTCGTTCGTCGGTCGTCTCGAGAGGATGACATGAGCGATACGGGCGGCAGGTTCATGGGTGTCAACGACGTGTCGGAGCTCACCGGGAGGATCCTCGACGAGGTGGAGGCAGCCGTGGTGGGCAAGCGCCAGGCGGCAGAGCTGCTCCTCACCGGCCTGCTCGCGGGCGGTCACGTGCTCGTGGAGGACGTGCCAGGGGTGGCGAAGACTCTGCTCACCAGGTCTGTCGCCTGCGTGACCGGCCTCAGCTTCTCCCGGATCCAGTTCACCCCTGATCTCATGCCGGCAGACGTCACCGGTTCGTCGGTCTACGACGCCCGGTCTGGAGCGCTCGAGTTCAGGCCGGGGCCGCTCTTCGCCAACCTCGTCCTCGGCGACGAGATCAACCGGGCGCCTCCGAAGACGCAGGCAGCGCTGCTCGAGGCGATGCAGGAACAGCAGGTGACGGCCGACGGGACAAGCCATCAGCTACCTGCGCCGTTCTCGGTCATCGCCACGCAGAACCCGATCGAGTACGAGGGCACCTACCCGTTGCCCGAGGCTCAGCTCGACCGCTTCCTTCTGAAGACGAGCATCGGGTACCCGAGCGCGGAGGACGAGGCGGACCTCGTGCGCCGACGCGCCCGGCGAGGCAAGGACGAAGCCGACCTCAGACAGATGGCGGACGCCGACGCCATGCGGGCGATGAGGCGCTGCGTCGAAGAGGTGCAGATCGAAGACTCGGTGGCCGGCTACCTCGTCGCCGTCGTCAGGGCGACGAGGGACACCTCGGGCGTCCAGATCGGCGCGAGCCCGCGGGCATCGATCGCCCTGCTGCAGGCCGCGCGGGCGAGGGCCGCCATGAGCGGACGCCGTTTCGTGCTTCCCGACGACGTGAAGAGCCTCGCCGTCCCCTGCCTCGGCCACCGCCTCAGCCTGCGGCCGGAGCTGTGGCTGCGCGGCACCGACCCATCCGAGCTCGTGCTGCAGGCCATCGCAACGGTCCAAGTGCCCGTGAGCTACGGCTCGGTCCCGGCCGGCTGACAGCGACGGCGATGAGCCTCAGGGCATCGGCCGTCACCGTCGCCGAGGGTGCGACCGCGTCGTTCGCGCTGCTGCTCGCGGCCGCCGCGCACGAGGTGGTCCTCGTCGCGTTCGCCGCTCCGCTCGGCATGGCGGCGGCGGTCGGGCTCGTGCGAAAGAGGACGGTCCCGCCATCGGTCACCTGCGAGGCGGGGCCGCTCCTCGCGGCAGTCGGCGAGGCGGTCACGATCACCGTCGACGTCGAGACGAGCGAGGCGGCGAGCATCCTGCTCGAGCTCGAACCGCCGTCCTACCTGAAGCCTCGCGGAACCACGTGCTTCGCCGCGCGGCTGAGGCCGGGAAGAGTCGAGCGCTTCTCTTTCGAGGTCGTGGCCGACCGTCCCGGCCGCTTCCCGCTCGGAGCGGTCCGCCTCGAGTTCGGTCCGCCGGAACGAGCGATCACGCGACGGATCCGGACCGGGAACGTCGCGGTCCTCGAGGTCAGGCCGGCTCGCAGCCGGATCGGCAACCTCCCACGGTCTCACCGCGTAAGGGCCACCTCAGGCGATCGCGTCTCTGCCATCTCCGGCGAAGGCATCGAGTTCGCCGAGGTGCGGGAAGAGACCGGAGCAGTCCTCCGGCGTCGCGTGAACTGGCGGGCGACGGCTCGACGGGGACAGACGTGCGTGAACGTCTTCCACCCGGAGCGGAGCACCGACGTGATCCTCCTCGTCGACACCTTCTCCGCCGTCGCCCTCCCCTCGGTCGTCTCCGCCGCGGTCAACGCGGCGGACGCCTATCTCTCGGCACACGACCGCGTCGGCATCATCTGCTTCGGTGGCGTGCTCGACTGGGTAGAGCCGGGCACCGGCCCGGTTCAGACGGAGCGGGTGCGGCGGGCACTGCTCGAGTCCGAGTCGTTCTTCTCCTACGCATGGAAGACAGCGGAGGTGATCCCGCCGAGGCTCCTACCCCGCAACGCCTTCGTCCTCGCCCTGAGTCCGCTCGCCGACCGCCGCTTCACCTCCGCCGTGACCGACCTGCGAGCCCGCGGGATCGACGTCGCCGTGGTCGAGGTCGTACCCCCCCGCCCGCCACTGCCCCGGGCGAGGCGGATGGCCGAGGTGGCCTCCCTCGCGGAGCGCATACTCAGCCTCGAACGCGAGGAGCTGCGCTACCAGTTCTCGAGCTGGGGCATCCCCGTGACCAGCCTCTCGGAAAGGGACTCGCTCGGCCTCACGCTCGAGCGCCTCGGTCTGCTGCAACGGAGGGCGCGACAAGCCGGCGTTCGGCGCGGAGGATGTGCGCCCAATCGAGGCACATCGAACGAGGCCGTGACCGTCGGTAGGGCGGGACAGCGCACATGAGCACGTCGGGATGGCTGCGTGTCTGCTCCGGAGTCGCAGGGGCTCTCGCGGTGTTGACCGATTGCGTGCTGGCGCACACCTCGACGAGAGGCATCGTCGCCCTCCTCTCAGCCGTGGCGGTCGGTGCACTCTTCACCGCCCTCGCGACGGACGACGAGCGAGGGCTCGTCCTCGCGCTCGTGCTCGACGCCGGAGCGACGGCCGTCTCCTTCTATGGCTTCGTCAGTACGAGAAGCGTCGTGGGTGCAGCTGCCGCCGGGGTGCTCGGCTTGTTGTCGGCCGAGCTCGGCCGCTGGAGTGCCGCCCGGCCGCCCGGGAGCGAGTCGCGTGGCCGACCCGCCCTCAGCGCCCTCGCCCTCATGACGGCCCTGGGGCTGGCCTCGGCGGCAGGCGGAACCGGGCTCGTGGAGGCGCGTCAAAGCTTCGCCGGGCTCGGTCTGGCAGCGCTCGGGCTCGGCGTCCTCGCCGCCGTCGGGCTGATGGTGCTGGTGGGGGCGCTCAGCTCGAACGCCCGTGAAGGCTCAGGCTGAGGCCAGCTCCGAGAGCACCTTCGCGGCATGCCCGTCCGCCCTCACGTTGTACCAGGCACGCTCCACCTGCCCGTCGCGGCCGATGAGGAACGTGGAGCGGATGACGCCTACGGTCTTGCGACCGTAGAGGGTCTTCTCCCCGAAGGCGCCGTAGGCCTCCATCACCGCGTGTGTGGGGTCGGAGAGCAGGATCACCTTCAGCCCGTGCTTGGCCCGGAACCTCGCGTGCGACTTCGCGTCGTCGGGCGATATGCCGATCACGTCCACCGACGAGGTCGTGAAGCCGGTGAGAAGGTCGCTGAACTGGCAGGCTTCCTTCGTGCAACCCGGCGTGTCGTCGGCCGGATAGAAGTACACGACGACCCGCCTCCCGGCGTAGTCGGAGAGACCGACGCTGCCGCCGTGCTCGTCGGGCAGCGTGAAGTCGGGTGCTTTGTCCCCGTTCTCCAGTCGTGGCAAATGCGCCTCCTCTGATCGCTCTCGGGCACCGTCGCCAAGAGGTGAGCACGAACGACAGTAGGCTGCAGGCGAAACCTCATGAGCTCAAATCAGACGTTTTCCTCCCTAGGGGTCTCGGCCGAGCTCGCGACGGCGCTTTCGGAGCAGGGGATAGTCTCGCCGTTCCCCATCCAGGCACTCACGATCCCCGACGCGCTCAGCGGGCGGGACGTCTGTGGGAAGGCGAAGACGGGCTCGGGCAAGACGCTCGCCTTCGGCCTGCCGCTCCTGACACGCCTCGCGGATCGGCCGCAAGCGGCACCCCGCCGGCCCCTCGCCCTCGTCCTCGTACCTACCCGCGAGCTGGCGCTTCAAGTCGCCGACGTGCTCTCCCCCCTCGCCGAGGTGGTGCAGAGGCGGGTGGCCATCGTCTACGGCGGAGCCGACCTCGAGCGACAGACACGGATGCTCGACCGCGGTGCCGAGGTTGTGGTCGCCACTCCGGGAAGGCTCATCGACCTGGTCGACCGACGCGCGGTCGCGCTCGGAGACGTCGCCATCCTCGTCGTCGACGAGGCCGACCGGATGGCCGACATGGGCTTCCTGCCACAAGTCGAGTGGCTGCTCAGGCGGATGCCCGCGAGACGCCAAACCCTCCTCTTCTCGGCCACCCTCGACGGCGCCGTCGACCAGGTCGTGTCCCGGCACCTCAGCGATCCCGTGCAGCACGAGGTGAAGGAGAGGCAGGTGACCGTCGAGCAGATGGACCACTTGTTCCTCAAGGTGCACCAGATGGACAAGGCGCGCGTTTGCGCTTCGGTGATGAGCGGCGCCACGAAGACGCTGTGCTTTGTGCGGACCAAGCGAGGGGCCGACAGGCTCGTGCGAGACCTCCGGGAGCTCGGGGTGCGTGCGGCGGCCATTCACGGGGACCTACGGCAGCACCAGCGCGAGCGGGCGCTCGACTCCTTCGCCGCCGGCAAGCTCCCGGCCCTCGTCGCCACCGACGTGGCGGCGCGCGGGCTCGACATCGAAGGTGTCGACGTGGTGCTCCACTACGACCCACCGGAGGATCACAAGGCCTATCTCCACCGCTCCGGACGCACGGCTCGAGCAGGCTCTCTCGGTGTGGCCGTGACCCTCGCCCTGTGGGATCAGGAGCTCGCCGTCGAGCGGTTGCAGCGCCGGGTCGGTCTCGACCTTCCGATCGTCGAGGTCTTCTCCAACGACAAGCGCCTCTCCGACGTGGCCGGCTGGGCGGCGGAGAGCCGGCCTGCGACCGCCAGAGCGGAACCTCCTGGCGGGCGAGGAGAAGGATCGTCCAGCCCCACCAGTGCCGTCGGCAGCTGACGCGGCGATGCGCACGAGAGGTGCCCATGCGATGACCGGGACCGGGGGGCCGGCCGGGGAGGGTCGGGACGACCGCCTGTACTTCCGCCAGCTTCTCTCGGGGCGTGATTTCGCCCGAGGGGACGCCGTCGCCCGGCAGATGGTCAACTTCGCCTACTTGATCGGCGACGGGGAGACCCGCGAGTGCGTGGTGGTGGATCCGGCTTATGCACCTGCAGAGCTCGTCGACATCGCCACGGCGGACGGGATGCGCGTGATCGGGGCGCTCGCCACCCACTACCACGCCGACCACGTCGGCGGTGAGCTGTTCGGACGGGAAATAGCCGGCCTACCCACCCTCCTCGAGCACTCCCCGATGCCCGTGCACGTGCAGAGGGACGAGGCGGCCTGGGTGGTGCGGGCCGCCGGGGTCGGCCGGGACGAGCTCGTCGCGCACGACGGCGACGAGGTGTTGCAGGTGGGCGGCATCGACATCCGCCTCGTCCACACCCCCGGTCACACACCGGGAAGTCAGTGCTTCCTCGTGGACGGGAGACTCGTGGCGGGAGACACGCTGTTTCTAGAGGGATGCGGACGGACGGACCTGCCTGGGGGTGACGCCGCGGCCATGTACGACAGCCTGGTCAACCGGCTGGCCAAGCTGCCCGACAGCACCACCTTGTATCCCGGCCACTTCTACTCGGCCGAGCGCTCGGCCGATCTCGCCACGACGAGGCGCCTCAACCCGGTCCTCCTGCCGAGGTCGGCGGAGGAGTGGCTGCGCCTCTTCGCCGGCTGAGCTTCTTCCCCGAGCGGGCCACCTGTAGCTGGTCGGCACTAGCATGTGACATGGAGCATTTGCCGACTTTCGACTCCAAGTTCGGCCGTGAGGGCCTCACCTTCGACGATGTCCTGCTCATCCCGGCGGCGTCGGAGATCCTTCCGCAGGAGGCGTCGACCGAGACCCGGCTCACGCGCAACGTCCGACTCGCCATCCCGCTCCTCTCCGCCGCCATGGATACCGTGACCGAGGCGCGCCTCGCCATCGCCATGGCCCGTGAGGGCGGCATCGGGGTGATCCACCGCAACCTCTCGATCGCCGACCAGGCCGCCCAGGTCGACCGGGTCAAGCGATCGGAGGCGGGCATGATCTCGAACCCGATCACGGCCACTCCGGTCACGTCGATAAGAGACGCCATGGAGCTCATGGCAAGGTTCCACGTCTCGGGGGTCCCCGTCGTGGACGAGCAGCGGAGGCTCGTCGGGATCGTGACCAACAGGGACCTGCGCTTCCTCTGCTCGACCGAGGAGCCGGTGTCGTCGGTGATGACGCGAGAGGCCCTCGTGACAGCGCCCGTCGGCACCACGCTCGACGAGGCGAAGGAGATCCTCGGCCGCCACCGGATCGAGAAGCTGCCCATCGTCGAGGCCGACGGGACTTTGCACGGCCTGATCACGGTGAAGGACATCCAGAAGCGGATCGACTACCCGAGGGCGACGAAGGATGCCGCCGGCCGCCTCGCCGTCGCGGCCGCGGTCGGGACCGGCCCGGACGCCTTCGAGAGGGTCGAGGCGCTCGTGTCAGCCGGTGCCGACGTGATCGTCGTCGACACGGCCCACGGACATGCCCGCAGCGTCATCGAGGCGGTGTCCAAGCTGAAGGCGAATTTCGAGGTCGAGATCATCGCCGGAAACGTCGCCACAGCCGAGGCGACGCTCGCCCTCATCGAGGCCGGCGCCGACGCCGTGAAGGTCGGCATCGGGCCGGGCTCGATCTGCACGACCCGCGTCGTGGCAGGGATCGGAGTGCCGCAGATCACGGCCATCTTCGAGTGCGCCTCCGTCGCAGCACCGGCCGGCGTGCCGATCGTCGCCGACGGAGGGGTGCAGTTCTCGGGTGACATCGCGAAAGCCCTCGCGGCCGGCGCCGACACGGTCATGCTCGGCAACGCGCTCGCAGGCGTCGACGAGTCGCCCGGCGACATCGTCCTCCAGCAAGGCGAGAGGTTCAAGGAGTACCGGGGGATGGGGTCGCTTGGGGCGATGCAGGGGAGGTCGTTCTCGAAGGACCGCTACTTCCAAGGTGGCGTCGAGAGCGCCAAGCTCGTTCCCGAGGGCATCGAGGGTCGAGTGCCTTACAAGGGCCCGCTCAGCATCGTTCTCCACCAGCTTGTCGGTGGGCTCCGGCAGGCGATGGGCTACTGCGGCGCACGATCGGTCCCCGACCTGAAGCGCCATGCAAGCTTCATGCGGGTGTCCCCCGCGAGCCTGCGCGAGAGCCATCCGCACGACGTCGTGATCACGAAGGAAGCCCCCAACTACCAGGGGCGCTGAGCCGGCTCCGGTCCGGAACCCCTCGGCGCCTCAGGCGAGGCGGAGTCTGGGAGAGCGGTCGAAGGGAAGCCGAACGGCGACGTGAGCCGGCTCAGAGGGCCGCAGGGCGACAACAGCAGCTCCGGCCACGCCGACCGTCACGGCCCACCAGCCCAGGCCGGAGACGAGATGGGTCTGGTCGAACCATGTCAGTGCGATCGCGACCAACACCGTACCGGTGAGGGCCTTCCTCCCTCGGGTCGCGGCCAGCAGCACCACGACCGCGAGAACCGGCCAGACGTAGAAGTCGGTGAGCGTGACCTCGAGCACGAGCCTGATCTCGAACGCCACCGCCATCGCCCAGAGCAGGACGCGCAGCTCGGGCAGATTGCTCATGGCCAGCCTGCTCACCTCCCGCTCGTGCCCGTCGACCGCTGAGCGGCAGGCGACCACTCCGAAGACCGCCGCAGCGAGCACTGCCACGAGGCGGCCCGGTCCTGCGTCAACGCTCATCGTCGTTGCGGAGTGCGCGAGCATGGTGAACGGCGTGGCGTGGTTCAAGAGCGGATAGTTCGGCTGGCTGGAGATGGCGTGCCAGACCGCTGCGGGGCTGGCTGCGAAGAGGGGCAGGAGGAGCAAGGCCGAGGGGAGCACGAGCAAGGGCGCGAGCCGGACGATCTCCCGCACGGCAAGACGCGCTCCGACAGCCGCGATCGCGAGGAGCGCCAGAGGTTGGAACGCGACCGCTATGCCGAGGACGACGGCCGCTCTCCGGTAGCGGAAGCGGCTGGCGTCGAGCGCAGCGAACAGGACGAGCCCGACGGCTATGGCGTCCTCGGGGTGGCCCCAGAAGAGAGCGAGGTTCGTGAGGGCGACGGCCTCGCCGAACGCGAGCATCCACCTCCTCGGGAGGCGCAGCCCCATCGCCCTCGCGTAGGCGTCGGTGGCAAAGAGGACGGTCGAGGAGGAAAGGACCTCGAACGGGCCAGCGACGAGCCACGAGGTTGGTTGCCAGTACGGCCCGACCGGGGGCCCGACCGAGAGGTGCGCGGCTGAGGTGACGGCCGCCAGCGGCGCGAAGAGATAGGCGATGGCCGGGAACGTGACGAGAGCGGTGGCATGCGAGTAGACGCCCGCGAGATGGCCGTGAGCGAGAGCCGTGGCCGCGAGGTAGGTTGCCCAGAAGTCCGCCGGGGTACGCCAGACACCGGCTGCGCCGAGGCGGAGCCTGAACCAGAACAGGCTGAAGGCCATGCCGAGCACGAGCATGCAAAGGGTTGCGGCGAGCGGAGCCGCCCGCTCCCGCGACCACCTGCGGAGCGACCACACAGCTCGAAGCATTGTGGTCGCTATCACGCCTATATGGTCCCATTTCCGGGTGGGGCTGCGGGCGCGGATCGCTGCCGGCCTTCCGTAGGCGTGGGTGGCATCGCATAGCGTGGGGGGAGGCAGGCGGGGTTTCGCTGCCTAGCATGCCCGCCCTCGTAGCTCAGAGGATAGAGCAGCGGTTTCCTAAACCGCGTGTCGCAGGTTCGAGTCCTGCCGAGGGCGCAAATCAAATTCGGTCGTCGGAGAGCGCGGGCAGGGCACGCTCGAGCCGGTCCTCATCACCCCGATCCGACGCGTGGTATCGCCATCTCGGCTCGCTCGACCGACGTCCGAGCTGCCCAACAGCTCGCGATCATCACCGACAGTCGGAGCTGAAGACTGGCAGAAGAGCCGAGAAGGGAGCAGATGTGTCGACGACGCTCAGGCTGTCTCGGGAGGGCATCGGCATCGAGCTACGCCGTGGAACCTTCGAGGTCGAGGTCGACGGCGTGCGGGTCGGGTCGATCGAATGGCACGAAACGAAGGAGTTCGCGATCGAACCTGGCCACCACACCGTGCAGCTCCGAGCCGGACGTTACCGGAGCCGGTCGCACTCCTTCGAGGTGCGCGACGAGAGCGTCGCGTACTTCCGATGCCACGGAGCGATGGTGTGGCCGCGCTGGATCGCTTCTGCACTGAAGCCGGGTCTCGGCATCTCCCTTTCACGGGAGTAGGCGCTGACAGACTGGGGCTCGCGGTCCGGTCTGCGCGTCGGCGCCGGTCCCGACGAGCGTAGCGGCTGCGCGAGCCCACACGACGAAAGGATTTTCAGCCAATGTCAACGATCCGAATCGTGAGGCCGAAGCAACACTGGTCGGTGTTGCCTCGGACTGTGCTCCCCACCGCCTTGCTCGTTCACCTCTTCAGACCTCATTGGAACTTCACGGTGCTCCTCGACAACCACGCCGCTGGCAAGATCGGGAACGACCAGGAGAAGGTCTTCGACGTAGAAGCAGGTGAACACACACTGCGAATGCGGTTCGTCCAGCTGCGCACGTCCGAGGAGATACGGATGTGTTTGAAGGAGGACGAAGGGCGGCAGTTCATCTGCGGCACGAGCGGGTTCGGCTGGCCCACGCTGCGGGAGGCATCGCCCGAGGATCTCGCTCGGATCCGGCAACCGTCGGTCGGCGAGGATTAAAAGCCCGGAAGGTCCCGTGTCACCGAAGTAGGGCAGGGTGCGCAGCTCGAACCGTCGCATGCGTGGGTCACGTCGCCGCGCTCCGGCCTACGGTCCTCCTCGCTGCGTCTCGGTGCCGGCTCGGGGTGCGCGCTACGTCTGCGCTCCGGCAAACGAGAAGGCACTCCAGGCGATCGAACGACCGCGCCTCATGGTCGCCGTCGCCCAACCCGGCACCGGGCGTGATTCCGCACAGGACCCGTACGGGCTGGGTGTGTCAGGCGTCCTCGGTCTCTACGACCTTGCGGACACGTCATTGCTGCGGTCGCTCACCTTGATGGTGACGCTGCTCGCCGGGCTCGGTGTGTCCAACCCGCTGGTGATGCTCATTCCCTGGCGGCTCAACGACTTCGGAGCGTCGCAGGCGGTCGGGACGACGCCGCGCCAGGTCGTCGCCGTAGTGATCTGGTGTTCAGTCACCCGGCGCGCTCCGTGTCAGGGACCCGGACGTCGAGTGGTTCCCTTCGGACGGCGAGACGCGCGACGCACCGGCGAGACTAGCGGAGAGACAAGGCGCAAGCTTGCCCGCGCCCGCGCCGTCGGTCAGTCGTCCGATCCCGCTCGGATCTCCGTCACACGAGACGCCTCATCGCAGGACGACGATCTCCGACCTCGTCTCGTTCAGCGTGAACACCCCGTGCACGCCGTCCACAGCCAGCCCGCCAGAGGCACCGGCGGGGATCCGCCAGTAGGAGAAGGTTCCGCGGGGCGAACGCTCACCGAGCACGCCGTCGTCCCCGACGAACCAAACGTCGCCGTGCGGGGAGACGGCGACAGCCGTTGCAGAGACGAAGGAGGAGAAGCTCGGGAGAAGAAGGGGGAAACGCCGTAGCTTGCGCCCATCCCGAGCGACTCGGAGCAGACTGGCACCGTCTGCCACCCAGAGAGCTCCTCCCGGGCCGCAGACCATCCCGTTCGGGGTATCGCTGCGGCGTAGAGGAATAGTCTTCGCAACTCCGCTCTGGGTCAGCCGGTCGAGGAGCGGGGGACACAACGAGCCGGACGCCGATGTGCGTGAGATGGCGACCCACACCCCGCATCGTGGACCGGCTGCAAGGGACTGCAGCTCCTCGCCGGAAGGAAAGGACGCGACTGTCGTAAGGGTTCCGGTCGTGGTGACAACACGGTCGACGACATAGCGACCAGTGGCGTTGATCCCCGTCACGTAGAGGGAGTCCTTGCCCGAGAAGCCGATGTCGTTCGGCCCCGTGAAGGTCACGGACCGATCGGGATCGGCGATGGTCCGGACTCGGCCCGAGCTGCTGACACCGAAGAGATCCGCCGCGGCACTCACCCACATGACGCCCTCCGGTCCGTGAACGATGCCCATCGCTGCGGGCCCCACCCTGAACGACTTCATCGATCCCGCCGGCGTCATTCGCACGACCGCGCCCGTCGCGAACTCCGTGAACCAAAGATCGCCGCCAGGTGCGACTGCGATGTTCGCGGGCAAAGCATGAGAAGCCGGGGTCCGATACACGACCACCGTGCCGCCCGCAGCTGCCGGTTCGCTGGCAGTCCCGGCGACAGCGACGAGGGGGAGGAGGAGCGCGGCACTGGCCAGGAGCGCGGCACTGGCCAGCATCGCGCCACCACGCCGCCGTCGAGTCTTGCTCGCGACCCAGCCGGCACCCTCTCCCGCCACGTCGACGACAGCGGCAGCTGATCTCCGTTGGCCCATGGCCACCCTGCTTCGCGCCCCTTCATCATACCACCGAGTGAGTCTGACCGGCAGCACCCGGAGCGTCGACGTATCGCCCGCTGACTCTCCCCTCCGTTCCACCGCGGCTCGCGGCGACGGCTGAACGCGGCCTTCTCGGAGCCATGCCCGGCCATGCCTAGGGCTTCGGCGTCGCGGCCAAGCTCGTCAGCGTCTTTCCTGCCCATTCGGCCCTCGGGCTGCCCAGCCACCAGGCGCTCGTCGTCGTCCTCGACCCGGAGACCGGGACGCCCGTCGCCCTCATGGACGGCCTACATCACCGCCATACGCGCAGCCATTACGCCTGCGAGCGCGTCCCGGGAGCTGGCACGACCCGATCACGCCACGGTCGCCCGCCCTACTCGGCGCGCGCTCCACATCTCCTCGACCCGCACGCTGAAACTGGTGGTCGCGCGCTGAGAGCGATCACTCCCGCCGGGCCAGGAGGGTGAAGAGAAGCGGGATCGGCTGGTCGCCGAGCCGGACGCGGTACCGGCCGTCCTCGTCGGGAGAGGTGAGATTGCCCCAGTAGTCCCCCGGCGAGAAGGTGTGCTCCGCCAGGTGCTCGATCTCCCACCCGGCCTCCACCGCTGCGGTGACGATCTCTCCCAGCCCATGGGCGTACTGAACGGTCTCGGTCGCCGAGAGACGCAGGCCGGGATCGGTGTACGAGCCGTCGCTGTCGAAGTGGTGGGGGCCGTCGAAGTTGTACGGGAAGTCCGTAACCGGCGGCTCGAAGGTGTCGAACATCGAAGCAAGCGGGTGGATCTCGACCAACACGAGATGTCCACCCGGCCGCGCCAGCCTCGCCGCCGCGGCCATCCACTCGTCGACGCGCTCGATCCAGCAGAGCACGCCGATGGTGGCGTAGACGACGTCGAAACCAGCCTCGAGCCGCCGGGGCGGGTCGCACGCGTTCGCCTCCACCAGCTCCAGCGCCACCCCGCACCTCTGCGCGAGGTCGGCTGCCTTGGCGAGGGCGACCGGCGAGAAGTCGATAGCGGTCACACGAGCTCCTCTCCTCGCCAAGAGGATGGAGTCGAACCCGATGTGACACTGGAGGTGACAGATGCCGAGGCCGGCGACGTCACCGACCGCCCTCAGGAGAGCGGCCTCCTCCAGCTCGTCCAGATCGATCCTTCCTGCGACGAGGCCGTCCGAGTCGTAGATGCGATCCTGGCCGTGCACGGCGGCTCTGGCATCCCAGTTGGCGCGGTTCGTCTCGATCGCGTGAGGATCCATCGCGGCATCTAATCACCCCGACGACCACAGCGTTCCCGCTCGCCGGCTGCGGTGGCGCCGTCCCTAACAGGGAGCGTTGGGACCACTCTCAGCTAACCCACAGGCAAGCTGGCCAGGCTGGGCGCATGCATCTCGACGGGACAGCCACGCGTGCCCTCCGCAGTCGTCCGGCCTGACAGTCGCGCCGAGGCGCGGCCGTCGGCCAACAAGAAGGCGGGGACGCGGCAGGGCAGTCGAAGCTCCGCCACCCTGAGCCTCGCAGCACCGAGGCCGCGGGCGGTCCAGGTCGCGTTCGCCGTGCTCGCGGCCGGTTTCGGTGCATCTGTCGGCCTCAGCCTCACCGCCGAGACCCACGGTGCACTGGCGGCGCCCGGCGGCATCCTCATGTTCCTCGGCAACCTCACGGGGATGGCGGGCACGTACCTGGCACTCGTCATGGTCCTCCTCGTGAGCCGGATCCCGTTCGTCGAGCGTGTCCTCGGCCAGGACGGCCTGCTCCGCTGGCACCGCAAGCTCTCCCCGTGGCCGATCTCACTCATCGTCCTCCACGCCGTGCTCATCACCTTTGCCTACGCCGAAGCGACGAAGACCGGGGTGCTGCACCAGATCGGCGTCTTCATCAACTCCTACGCCGGCATGCTCGCGGCCGTCATCGGCTTCGGGATCCTCGTCGTCATCGCAGTGCTCTCCATCCACAGCGTGCGCAAGCGGATGAGGCGCGAGTCGTGGTGGGCGCTCCACCTCGGCATGTACCTCGCCTTCTCGCTCGCGTTCCTGCACGAGATCGCCCTCGGCCCGTCCTTCGTGAACCACCCGCTCACCATCGCCGTCTGGTCGGCCGAGTGGGCCGCGACCGCCGGCCTCGTCATCGTCTACAGGTTCGGGCTGCCGCTCGTGCGCAGCCTCAGGCACGACCTCCGCGTGGTGCAGGTGCAGCCCGAGGCGACCGGCGTGAGCTCGATCGTCCTCAAGGGTCGCCGCCTTGACCGACTGCCCATCGCGGGCGGCCAGTTCGTCGAGTGGCGCTTCCTCGCCCGCGGGATGTGGTGGCAGGCCCACCCCTACTCCTTCTCGGCGCGGCCACAGCCGCCCTACGTGCGCCTCACCGTGAAGGCCGTAGGTGACCACTCGACCGCGGTCTCGGCCCTGAAGCCCGGGACGAGAGTCGCGTTCGAGGGTCCCTACGGCGCTTTCACAGCCCACGCCCTGCAAAGGCGCAAGGTCGCCCTCATCGCGGGCGGCGTAGGCGTCACTGCGATCCGCTCGCTCCTCGAAGACCTGCCGAACGGCAGCGAGCCGGCGGTCGTGTTGCGCGCCTCCACCGCCGAAGATGTACCGCTCGAGGCAGAGCTGAAAGAGCTCGTCGCGAAGCAGAAGGGCAAGCTGTTCGTCCTCGTCGGCTCGCGCACGGAGGTGCCCGTCCAGAAGGTGCTCAACGCGATCACCGACCCGAAGAGACGGGACTTCTACGTCGCGGGGCCCGAGAGCTTCGTCCAGGCGGTCGTGCACGCGCTGGAGCGCCGCGGCATACCGTCAGAGAACATCCACCACGAGGTGTACGCACTTTGAGCCGCAACGAAGAGGTATCGCCACTGTGAACCGCAGAACCGCCAAGTCCGCCCCCGTGATGGTCGTCGCCGCCGCCGCCGGTCTTGCAGGCGTGCTGGTCTCCCACGCCGTGACCGCCCGTTCCGGCCTGCTGCCCCCGAGCAGCAGTGGCTCGGGCGGCACTGGCCACGGCTCCAAGACGAACAGCACGAAGTCCGGCTCCAGCAGCTCCTCGGGCGGCGCGACCGCGTCCGGGTCGCCGGTTTCCGGCACTGCCACCGGCGCGCTCGAGCAGTACGGCTACGGGGAGGTCTCGGTCAAGGTCACGGTCCAGTCCGGACGGATCGTGACCGTCGCCGTCTCCCAGCTCCAGACGGCGGACTCCTACTCGCAGAGCATCGCCAACCAGGTGATCCCGATGTTGCGGAGCGAGGTTCTCTCGGCGCAGGCAGCCAACATCAACGCGATCTCCGGCGCCACCTACACGAGCGAGGGGTACGCCACGTCGATCCAGTCGGCTCTCGACAAGCTCCACTTCAAGTAGGAGAGACCCCGTTGATCACGAGCCGCCACCACTACGTGATGGGCACGGTCGTGTCCTTCCTGGTGGCGACCGAGGAGCCGGAAGCTGGCCGGCTGGACGAGGCAATAGGCGGCGCGTGCGACGAGCTCGACAGGCTGGACGCGATCTTCTCGACCTGGCGCGAGGACTCCGCCTTGAGCAGGCTCCGGCGCGGCGAGCTGGCGCTCGGCCACGCACCGCCCGAGATCGGTGACGTGCTCGAGCTCTGCTCTCTTGCTCGTCAGGCGAGTGCCGGGCTCTTCGACCCCTGGGCGATGCCAGGTGGCGTCGACCCGACGGGGCTCGTGAAGGGCTGGGCTGTCGAGCGCGCGGCCGGGATCCTCGCCGCAGCCGGGCTCGCGGCGGGCCTCGTGAACGGCGGGGGCGACATCGCCACCTTCGGCGAGGCAGAGGAACCCTGGAGAATCGGCATACAGCACCCGTGGCGCGACGATGCCATCGCCCGCCTGCTCGAGATCCACGGAGGCGAGTCCGTCGCCACCTCGGGCCGCTACCAGCGGGGCGACCATCTCGTCGTGCCCCGTGGGGCCGCGGGAGGGCGTGCCGGCTACGTGGCGTCCGCCAGCGTCCGGGGCCCGTCTCTTGCCATGGCGGACGCACTCGCCACAGCGCTCAGCGTCGGAGGGCCGGGCGCGCTCGACCTGCTCGACTCCCTGGGCTCCTACGAGGGTTACCGGATCCTCGCCGACGGGAGCGAGGAGGAGACCGCCTACTTCGGCATCGCAGCTGCCTCGCTCGGCTAGCTGCCGCCGCCCGGCTCCCCGCATATCCTCGATGCGTGGCTCTGGCACCGTCGGTACATGACGCCATCGGCGTGCGGCTGGCAGGACTGGACCAGCGGTACACCCAGAGCAGGCGCCTGCTCGTCGAGACGCTGG
>JAJYVX010000157.1 GCA_021791795.1 Actinomycetes bacterium
GGCTTCGAGGCGAGCTGCTCACGGGCGAGGAATGTCGCACCCTTCGTCGGCACGCTCCAGCGCCGCTTCCACCCCTCTTCCAGTGCCAGGGCTTCGACGGGCCTCGCATCACCGCCTCGTACCTCGCGTCTGGATGTAGGGGGATGGCTCAGTCGATGAGCTCAAAGATCCGTCGCTCGGTAGGAGTGGGCTCAGAGAGCTTGTCGAATGTGACGCTGGTGCCCGCGATGCGACAGGTCTTCCGGGTGAGGGTCTTCAGGTGCTCGAGGAGTATCTGGTAACACTGGACGGGTTCGCCTTCCTCGGTCCCCTGTTTCGTGGCGGCCTTGGTTTTGGCCGTTGCTGAAACGAGCGCCTCACCGCCCCGGTCGAGCCGTGTGGTCCGTGGTGCAGGCTCGGTGTCGGCGAAGGTGAGGAGCGCAACAGCGCTGCGCAGACGGCAGGTGAGCCAGCTGGCAAGCAGACAGATGAGCACCTGGGCCCGCGCGCGCTTTCCGGTCCAGTGGAAGATCGGGCGCAACTCGAGGTCCTCGCCTTCCAGGAGCGAAAGTCTGCCTCCACCTCGTTAGGAGACTTGTAGGTGCCAACGAGTGTTGCCGGGCTGGCGGTCTCGACGAAAGCGGGCTTCTGATCACGTAGATGTCGTCGGTTGCGACCTCTTGATCACCGGCTCGGAGCGCGATCTTCGTGTTGTCTCTCAGCCGCCTCGCCTCGCCGTTTGCCTACAGCTTTGCGAGCGCGGCTTCTTGCGTCGAGCAGCGCGGCGTGTGTGTTGGCCCTGCGGGAAGCAACGGCGAACGCCTGGCTCGTGCCCCGAAGCTTCGGCCGCCTGAGGGTGACCGGCCCCGTCGTCGTCTTGATCGTGAGCTGGCTGCAGCCCTTGCGAGACCCGTCTTTGGCCCCAGCAGCGTTCTTGCGCCGCTCGTAGCGATCCCGGCCGAGGTGCTCGGACACCTCCGCCTCAAGGGCGCTCTGGAGCAGCAGACAGGCCCCCAAGCGGGCCACCTGCTCGAGCACCTCGCCAAGGTCTCCCTCGGAGGCGAACAGCTCGTCAATCTGGGCGCCGATGCGCTCGGTGGGCGATACTCGTGCAGCCATCGGGTGTGGATCCTCCCTTCTTGAGCTGGTAATTCTCAAAGGGAGCTACGCCCGTTGGCCTCTACACCACCGGTTGGACGCCACCGCACCCCGCGAGTAACAAGGAAATCCTCAACGCCGCCACAGAGGCTGACGCAGCTGCCGCCTAATGTCATTCGAAGGAGCCTGCGCCCATCACCGATTTGCACCGGACATGGGACGCCACCAGGCGCTCAGCCAGTACTGATGTGTCAGTTCAAGTCAGCCCCGGATGCACTGAAATTGTGGAGGTCCTGAGGGTAGTAGTCTCAGGACAGCCGGGTACGAAAGGGGCTCCCGTTCTCATTTGCTAAGGAGTTCACTGTGACAGCACAAATGCTTATTGACGGAGAGTGGATCGCCTCCGAAGGGGGCGGGACCTTTGAGACTATCGATCCCGCATCGGGCGAGGTAATCGAGCTCGTTCCAGATGCGACAGCTACAGATGTAGATGCAGCAGTTGCTGCAGCCAAGGCGGCATTCTCCTCTCCTGAGTGGGCTCAGATGCTCCCAGCCACTCGGGCGCGCTTGCTCTGGCGTATTGCGGATCTCCTAGAGGAACACTCAGAGGAGTTGGCCCGGCTAGAGACGCGAGACCAGGGACAGCCGTTTGGTATCAGCAGCGCCATCTCCATCCCGAATGCCGTCGAGCACTTCCGTTACTACGCCGGCTGGGCGACGAAGCTTCACGGAGTCACGGTGCCACTGTCCATACCTGGGGTCGACTACCGCAACCGGAGGGAACCGCTTGGGGTGTGCGGCCTCATCATGCCGTGGAACTTCCCACTCATGATCGCTGCCTGGAAACTTGCCCCTGCTCTCGTGACGGGCAACACAGTAGTGATGAAGCCGGCGGAGCAGACGCCCCTGTCGACCATCCGATTGGCCCAGCTCTGCATGGAGGCCGGAGTGCCACGCGGCGTCATCAACGTGGTCACCGGTGGTCCCGCCGTCGGTCAGGCCATCGTCCGCCACCGGGACGTCGCAAAGATCTCCTTCACAGGGTCGACGGAAGTTGGCCGCGAAATCGCCTCTGAGGCAGGGCGGCGCCTCGCGCGGGTGTCCCTCGAACTAGGCGGCAAGGCGCCAAGCATCATCACGCCGGAGGCAGACATCGATGCCATTCTCGAGGGCAATCTCATGGGCGGGCTCCTGAACTGTGGTCAGGTTTGTGCCGCCTACACGAGGTTCTACGTGGACCACAAGCGGGCCGATGAGTTCGCACAGAAGATGGGCACGATTGCTTCGGGCATGAAGCTCGGCAATGGCCTCGAGCCGACCACCCAATTGGGCCCGCTCGTTTCTGAAGATCAGCTCCAGCGGGTCGATCGTTATGTCAGCGCCGGCGTGGCTGAAGGTGCAACTCTCGTAACGGGTGGTTCAAGAGCTGGCGGCGAGCTGGCCACAGGTTACTTCTATCAGCCGACAGTCTTCACCAATGTCACCGACTCTATGACGATTGCTCGCGAGGAGATCTTCGGACCGGTACTCAGCGTGATCCCCTACGAGGATCCCCAGGAGCTAGCGGGCCGTGCCAATGACACAGACTACGGCCTAGCGGCCGTGATCTGGTCGCGTGACATTGGCACAGCTAACCGCCTTGCTCATGAGATCAATGCCGGTACGGTGTGGATCAATCTCCCGCCGTTCCTCGACGCGGCTGCCCCGTGGGGCGGGATGAAGGCGTCGGGAGTGGGAAGGGAAATGGGCTGGGAGGCAATCCTCGCCTACACCGACATCAAGAGCATCTGGACAAGCCTGACCTGATCGCTGCCAACGGGACTGAGGACCTGACGTTCTCTTGCGCGGCAGGTCCTCAGTTCTGAGGGCCGATGATGTTGATATGCAATTGGAGCCGGTGAGCCCCGGCCGAGCGCAACCCTTCTTCGACGCAGCCGCGGGATGACGATAGCTACAAGAGATGCTGCGGCGGGTTTGCCGCGCCTTCCACGAACCGCCGGAGCCTGAAAGGCCATAGGTCGTGGTGGCTGTGGCCCGCTGTCACGAGGTCGGCGACGATCCGGCCAACGGCCGGCGCGATGCCAAAGCCGTGACCACTCATCCCCGTCGCGACGATCACGCCGCCGCCAGGTCCGACGACATCCAGGATCGGAAGCGCGTCCGGCGTGCCGTCTATCGTGCCCGCCCAGGCCGAGATGGGACGCCACTGCCGACCCGGAAAGTACGCCGCCATCGTCGCGAGGGCTCCTTCGACGTCGTCGTAGCGCACCTCGCCGTCGAGGTAACTGGACCGCCGCGTAGAACCGACGGTCGACAGCACAGCGCGCGGCCGGATTTGCAGATACTCCCGGTTCTTCCAGTACATCGGTACGGCTTGACGGAGCTGGCGGAGCGACAGGAGGGAGCCGAGGGATGCCGTGTCGAGCACCACCTCGCCTCGTCCACCAGAGGACAGGAGCACCTGGCCATTAGCCGTCTGGCGAAAGCCCACCTGCCCGGTCCATACGCAGGCGTCTGTCAGCCGGGGCACCGGCTCGGTCAGCGCCACCGTTTGACTCACGAAGTGAACAGGCACCTGGCAACCGAGCTTGCGGAGCAGGGCCCCGGAGCCAGTTCCGGCGGCAACGACGACTGACGAGCTCGCGATGAACCCGTCGTGTGTCCGGACACCTACCACCCGGCCACCTGCAGTCACGACCTCTCGCGCCGGGGAACCGGTATAAACCTCGCCACCCTCGGACTCGAACGCCCTCAGGTAACTCCCTATCACCTTGCCCGGATTGGCCTGGCCATCGCTCGGGGTGAAGATTGCGAGAGCGAACTGCCCGGTGAAGCCCGGGACGATCCGTGCCACCTCGTCGGCTGTGACTACCCGGCTGTCAAGCCCGAGAGCGCGCGCGGTCTCGATCCAGCGGAGATAGTCGTCAGCCCGCTCGGGCTGATCGGTGAGGCGGAGATTGCCCCCCTGCACCCACTCGAGGTCAGCACCGAGCCGGCCGGGTAGCTCCTGCCACATCCCGTTCGCTTCGATCATGATCGGCAGCTCCTCGACCGCGCGACCCTGCTGACGGACGAAACCCCAGTTCCGGGTCGACTGTCCTATCCCGGGCTCGCCACCTTCAAGCACGTAGACCTTGAGCTTGCGAGAAGCAAGCTCGTACGCCGAAGCAAGCCCGACGATCCCAGCGCCGATCACGACGACGTCGGCCCGACGAGACCTGCTCTCCGCCGCCTGGTAGCTCTGAACCGCCCTCACGGTCGCGTCGGGCTTTGCTCGGAGGGTGCCGGAGCTTGAACTCCTCGATAGGCGCACAAGAGTTCGTCACCTTGCAACCTGTTACTGCCTGCTCGTGCGTTCTCGACCGCCAATATTGTTCACCAATCTCTGGAATGCACTCTCACCTGCCCGACCCGAACACCGTGCCCGGCCAGTCGACGGATCGTCGGGCTACCAACTGTTGGCGCTGCCGGGTATCCAGTCTGTGCCCGCCAGCGGTACCCGCGCCATCGCGGCAGCCTCGATCGTCAAGGCCCGCAGATCCTCGGGTTCGAGGTTGTGGACGTCGCCCTTGCCACACGCCTTCGCCAACAGCGTCATCTCCATGACCATCGCATTGATGAAGTTCTCGACGCGCTCTGCCGCGGCGTCGACTTCCAGTCTCTCGACCAGCTCCGGCTCTTGGGTGGCTATGCCGACCGGGCACAGGCCCGTGTGGCAGTGGTGACAGAATCCCGGTGCCGTGCCGAGCCTCGCGTAGTCGTCCAGATAGATCGGCGCGTTGCAGTTCAGAGCGATCAATCCCGCTGTACCGATCGCGACCGCATCGGCACCGAGCGCAAGAGCCTTGGCGGCGTCGGCCCCGTTCCTGACGCCGCCCGAGATGACGAGGTTGACCTCGCCGTAGAGGCCGATCTCCTCGAGAGCTTCCCTGGCTGCCGCCACCGCGGCAACCGTCGGGATCCCCGTGTGGTCGAGCAGCAACTCGGGTGACGCACCGGTGGCACCCTCCATGCCGTCGATGACGATGACGTCCGCGCCCACCTTCGCAGCGATTTTGACATCCTCGCGTACCCTCGTAGCGGGCATCTTTAGGAAAATCGGGACCTGGTTGTTCGTCGCGACCCGAAGTTCCTCGAGTTTCACCTCCATGTCGTCGGCGCCGAGGAAATCCGGGTGGCGCACCGCTGATCGCTGGTCGATATTCTTCGGCAGGGTCCTCATCTCCGCAACCCGGTCGGCAACCTTCGCACCCGGCAGCACGCCGCCCGTTCCGGGCTTCGCACCCTGACCCATCGCCACCTCGATGGCGTCGGCCTGCCTCAGGTGTTCGAGGTCGAGCATGTACCGCGACGGGGTCATCTGGTACACGAGCAGGGACGACTCTTCACGTTCCTCCCTGAGCATGCCGCCCTCACCAGTGCAGGTACAGGTGCCGATCGCCGAAGCCGCCCGACCCAGTGCCGCCTTGGCATTCCACGACAGCGCACCAAAGGACATCGAGGTGATATAGACGGGCACAGAGAGCTCTAGTGGCTTGGCGCAGCCGTGGCGCGCGCCGAGAACAGTCTTCGTCTCGCAGTGCTCACGGTAACCCTCGAGGGGCAGCCTTGTCATCGCCGCAGGAAGGAACACGAGGTCGTCGAGTCGAGGGATCTGACGATGCAAGGAAAACCCTGATATCCGGTACCTGCCAAGCTCCGCCTTCGAGTGAATCTCATCAATCGTGTGGCGATCCCAAATCGGGCTCTCACGCATGCCGTCTGACCCGCTCGGATTACTCGTTGGCGCGCCCACATTGCTGCGATCGCTCCGTTCACTCATGCTCATATACTCCTCCAGATGCGACCGTCATGCTTGTCGAAATACCACAAGCGTCCTTCTGCCTCGATCTTTCTCAACGCTCCTTCCGGCCAAGCAATTTCTGCCAGGGCTAGATCTCGCTTCAGCTCCTCAACATCCGCCGGGTCCAGGTCACGCTCGATCGCGTCTGCCCCCAACGACCCCGCACGACCTGCGATGAAGATTCGCCCCTCGTACATCGAAGCGCCAAGGCCGTCGCCAGCTCCGCCGAGGACGACAAGCTTGCCTTTGTGGGCCATGAAGCCCGACATGAACCCGACAGAGCCAGCGACGAAGATGTCCCCACCCTTCATCGCAATGCCAGTGCGCGGGCCTCCGTCTCCATGAATGACCAGTGTGCCGCCGCGCATCCCCGCGCCAGCCGACCAGGCAGTCGAACCGCGAACAACAATTCGCCCTCCGGACATCGCTTCTCCGACGCCCCAGCCTGCGTTCCCATGAACAATAATCTTCGCGCCGGCGTTGAAGCCGCCGCAGTAGTAGCCGACGCTGCCAAGGAAGTGGACCTCGCAGTTCTCCATCTCGAGCCCGATTCCTAGGTTGTGCCGCGCACGTGGATTTTCCACTGCGATCTGCGCGTTATCCCGTGCCAACTCTTTTAGCTGATGAGTTAACTCATATGGGTCACACTCATCGGCATCAAGATGCACCGCCTCAGGTGACAACCCCGCCCACTGGTCGACCGCTATGTTGTCAGCGCTCACCATGCTCATGCCTCCACTCGTGTCTCGATCGCAGCTGGAACATCCCACACCACTGCAGACCCCTCACGGACGTACTCCGTCACAAGTTCGGAGTCGAAGACTCGTCGCAGTGCCTGTTCCTCGGTTGCGAGCGCCGTTATCCCTTCTATCTTGCTAACCACAAGTGGTTTGATGGCTAGCCGGTCTGTCGCGCAGCCGATCGCCGACTCAGTTGACAGTAGGTAGGTAAACACGCCGTCGAGAGCAGTCACCGAACGCAGTAGAGCATCTTTCAGAGAGCGTCCCCCCGAAAGCTGCTCTGCCACGTACACAGCTATCAGCTCCGAGTCATTGCTAGTAAGGAACTTTAGATACCGCTCGGCCATCAGCCGCCGCATCTTGTAGTAGTTCG
>JAJYVX010000158.1 GCA_021791795.1 Actinomycetes bacterium
CGAAGTGGCCCATGCGGAGGCGTTCTTCGCCGAGCACCCGGACCTCGACATGGTGGTGGTGCACGAGAGGCATGGCGAGCTCTCGTTCCGCGAGGTCGTCGTCCACATGGTCGAGGAGTACGCCCGCCACAACGGCCACGCCGACCTGCTCCGCGAGCGCCTCGACGGCAGGGTAGGCCAGTAGTCCGCCGCGTGGGAGCTCCGGAGGCACCCTGTACGTCCGCCCGCCGACAGCTGAGAGGCGCCTCCCCGGTGGGTGGGTGGGTGGTGGGTGGTGGGTGGATCAGCCTCTAACCGGCCGAGGGCTCCTGGTAGCGGGCGACCGAGAAGCCGAGCAGGAGGGGGACGTCGAGCGCGAACACGAGCAGGGAGAGCACGAGCGCGACGAGCGCCGCGCCCCTCGTGTGGTCGAAGACGAACACGAAGGCGAGTATCCCCGCGATGGCCGCGTAGGCGAGGAGTGCCCAGCCCGCGACCCGGAGGAACACGCGCCAGGCGAAGTCCTTCAACCGTGAGACGATCACGAGAGCGGTGACGAGGAGAGCGCCTGCCGCTGCGAGTAGCCCCGCCGCGGGCGTGAGCGTCGGGATCTTCGGCAGGTGCGCGGCGACGTAGATGCCGGCAACTATCACGAGCGCCATCGAGGCGAGAGCCAACTCGGCGACCGGCGGCAGCCTGCGCTCGCCTGGAGAGACGTGGTCGCTCATGAGGTCGCCAACCTTGTCATGATGACGAGCGTCGCGACCTGCATCGCACCTGTGATGCCCGCCGTGTAGGCGAAACGGCGCATCAGCTTCCCGATCAACGCCCCGTTCGGTCGCTCCTTGCGCAGCTCGAAGAGCACGGCCAGGTTTGCCGGTTCGAGCAGCCCGATCGCGATGACGGCCATGACGCCGACGACGATCATCGAGGCGACGACCCAGGAGTGGTGGTTGTGCGAGGCAAGAATGAATCCCAGGTGCCTCGCGAGCTGCCAGCCGGCCGCCAGCGTGGTGATGACGAGAGTCGGCATCAGAAGGACCATCTTCGGCATGAACCGGCTCGCGAACTCGATGCGAGCCGGAATCGACAGCCGCCCGAGAATCGGCCCGATCACGAAGCCGACGAACAAGTCGATCCCCGTCCAGAGCCCTCCGCCCACGACATGGAAGAAGTCGAGCGCCCAGAGCTCGTTGGTCGCGATCGCTGTCACCAGTCCGGCCAACGCCACAGCGACGGCAGGGATCGCTCTTGTTGGAACGATCTGCACCCGCTGGCGTTGCCCGGCGCCGTCCGCAGCCCCGTGCGCGGCGATGGTCCCCCCTGGCGCCGCTCCGTGGCCGCCGTCCGCCGGAGCCTGTGAAGACGTGCCAATCGTCATGAGCCGGATTCTATGACTCCGGAATACGGGGAGGGGTATTGATGTTGCAAGACAAGAGCGGTAACCCCCTGAGGAGGAGATGAGACCTTGGCCACCCTGAAACTCACGCAAGAAAGCTTCGACCAGACGGTCGCCGGCAACGACATCGTCTTCGTCGACTTCTGGGCGAGCTGGTGCGGTCCGTGCAAGATGTTCGCCCCGGTCTACGAGCGAGCGTCCGAAGAGAACCCCGACATCGTGTTCGGCAAGGTTGACACGGAGGCGGAGCAGGCGCTGGCGGCCAGCTTCCAGATCATGTCGATCCCGACTCTCATGATCTTCCGTGACCAGGTCCTTCTCTTCGCCCAGCCGGGAGCACTACCCGCAGCGGCCCTCAACGACCTGATCGGGCAGGTGAAGGCGCTCGACATGGACGACGTGCGCCGCAAGGTGGCAGAGCGCGAAGGAGCCACGGCGTCCTGAACCCGGCGAGGGCCGCCACTGCTGGTGCGGACCGTGGTTCTGTCGGCAAGACTGACGCTTCGTGAGGAGCGCGGCGGTGAAGAGAACTGTGGCGGCCGCGGCTGCAGGGTCAGCCGGGACGGACAGGTCGCCCATCGTCGGCGTCCGTTCCTAGGCCGGGCCCGATGGAGCCGTTCGCCGCAGTTCTGATCGCACTCGGGTTGACGGTCGGCGTCGGGGCGCTGGTGGCTCTCCATCTGTCGCCGACCGGCCTTTCGCCCATCCGCAACGCGGTCAGCCAGTACGGGATCACGCCCTACCGCGGCGGATATCGGACCCAGACACTCGGGTACGCGCTGGCCGGCGTCGGAGCTGCCATCGCCGTCGGCGGCCTCAGGGGCTCGAGCGTTCTCGTCGTCGGGCTCTGTGTGCTCTTCGCTCTCGCCCGCGGGGCGATCAGCTGGTACCCGATGGATGCGCCCGGCGCACCGTCGACCCAGACGGGCCGAGCTCATGGGGCGTTGGCGCTGCTCGCATTCGGCTCTCTAGGGCTCGCCGCTCAGGGCCTGTCCACCCAGCTCGCTCACGCCCAGGTCCACCCGACGACTGCACTCGCGAGCCGCGTTCTCGCCCTGCTGATGCTCGCGACCTTCGTCGGGATGGCCGCCACCCGGCAGGCGCGTTGGAACTACTTCGGCCTCGTCGAGCGCATCTTCTACGTCTGCATGACAATCTGGCTGATCGTCGTGGCTGCTGTCGCAGCCTGAGGACCTCGGTCGATCGAGCCTCCTGCCGGAGCCGCCGCCTGCGGGAGCCGCCGCCCAACCCATTCAGCCTGCGCCCAGCCCATTCGGCCGGCGTGCCAACCCATTCAGCCGGCGTGCCAACCCATTCAGCCGGCGTGCCAACCCATTCAGCCGGCGTGCCAACCCTCACCGTCTACGCCGCCGGGAATGACGGCGGCAGGAGCGTAGGGCGCTCGCGTGAGCACGAACGAAGCGGCGTCGAGGTGCGTCACGGCTCCGTTCTCCCTGTTGACGATAAGTCGCTCACCTGCGAAGTAACCGGACTGGCCCGTATAGGTTCCGTCGCCGTTCGGCACGAACTCGCAGTCCTCGGGACCGTGCGTCGCCACGAGCCTGCTCCTCGGCGAGACGCTGAAGCGGTATTCCGAGGGGGCCCCAGTACCAGGTACCGGCGAGCTCGAGCAGGGCCGGGTCACAGCTTTCGGCTGAGGGGCCGAAGGCCACCGGTGCTCGGGACTCGCTCGCTTCGGTGATCGTGAGCAGCTCTTCGAAGAATGCCGGACGCATGCCGGCATAGGTGGAATTGGCGAGCGCGAGGACGCCGTAGCCGGTTTCGGGGTCGAGGTAGATCATTGCCCAGAATCCAGGCATACCGCCTATGTGCCCGTGCCGCCTCTTGCCCGCGCGATTCCAAAGCTGAAGCCCGAGGCCGTAGTCGGTGACCCAGGGCTGGTCCGGGAGGTCCGATACGCCCACCGGTTCCCGCATCTCGGCGAGTGACTCGGAACCGAGAAGCTCAGGGTGGAGCCCACTCCGCAAGCGCGACCACTTCGCCAGGTCGCCGATTGTCGACCAGAGCTGGCCTGCGGGCGCCATGGATACGGCGTCGTGCTCCGGTTCGCTCAGCACAGAAGCCGTATGCGGGTGCACCGCCAGCCCTTCGGCGGCCGGGGGGACGGGCCGGGGTGTCGTGCGGTCCATCCCGAGCGGAGTCCAGAGCTCCTCCCCGAGGATGCTCCACAGCGGCAGCTTGCGCCTGCGGGACACGAGCTCGCCGAGCACCGCGAAGCCGACGTTCGAGTAGTGGAACCGCCGACCGGGTCTTGTGAGCAGGTCCTCGCTCCTGAGCGAGGTCGCGACCAGCTGGTCGAAGGCGAGGCCCTCGGTCGTCTCCCACCAGTCGCCGGCATACTCCGCCCTCAGGCCGGAGGTGTGCGAGAGCAGCTGGGCGATCGTGACCGGCAGATGGGCAAGCTCGCTCAGGTGGTCGCCGATCCGGTCGGTCAGCTCGAGAGCACCCTCGTCCCGCAGGCGCATCACGGCGACCGCCGTGTGGGTCTTCGAGATGGATCCGATCCGGTACTGGGTGTCGTCGGTGGGTTGCTGCGGCTCGCCGTGTCCGACGCCGCCGCGACCGGCCGATCCCCACCAGGCGAGCGCGCCGTCGCGGACGATGCCTGCCACGAGGGAGGGCAGCCGGCCCGACGACTGCTCCTTCCGGACCTTCTGTTCGAGGTGCGCGGCCGTGTCGTCGCGCAGGGCAGTTCGGCCGTTCGGGCCGCCCGGGGAGTCGGGGGCGGTCGGGCCGCTCGGGATCAGCGGGCACAGAGCCTGCCACAGCTGCCGTCACCGCGCGACGGTCGACGGATCGGAACCACCCCGCGAACGGACCCCCTTTGGTCCAGGTCGGGGGGTCTGTTCGCGGGGCGGTTCGCTTTTCCGCCAGGTCTCAGCCGGACGTCCGCCCGGCGCCGCGCCCCGAGCTGACGTCCGCCAGGCTTTGCCGGACGTCCGCCCGGGGCGAGCACCCCGAAGAGCTGACGTCCGCCCGAGGCGGCCGGGTCGGTGACCGCCGGGCAGGAACGGAACGGAGGCCCTCAGGTGAGGGGCGAGGGCGTCGGCGGCTACGGCTTGCTCGCAGGGCGGACCGGCACCTTGACGGTGGCAACAGCCGGCTTGTGCCCGAAACGGACGACGATGCCCTCTCGCTTCATCACTCTCACGAACCAGAAGACGGAGAGAATCGTGCCGAGGCCCGTGAGTGACCACGAGACGGCGGTCCGTTCGAGCACGAACATCCGGAGTGGCGAGCTGAGCAACAGCCACATCACGGTCCCGGCGTTCGCAAGCAGCACGATCGCCCACAGGAGAGAGATCTGGACGAAGAACCGGCGCACGGCAGTTCGCCGGAGGAGGCTTGGGTCGAGTGGGCAGAAGTCATGTGCCAGGCGCTCGGCGAGCGGCCGCTTCGTGAGGCTCGACAGGAGGAAGAGGATCGCGACGGTGACGGTGCCCGCCACCGGCTGCGCGAAGTAGAGGAACACGCTCCCCGTCGCGAGGGCGAGAGCCGTCCGGATCCCGAGCAGTGCCGCGCCGAAGACGAGCGTGCCCGGAATACGTTCCCGCCGCGCGATCCGCCGCAGCACGGCCATGAGCGCCCATACGAAGGCCGCCAGCACGGCGCCCTGGTAGGAGAGGGCCACGAGGAAGACGTAGAAGACGACGAGCGGGCCGACCACTGCCTCGAGCACCGTCGGCAGGGCGTGCTTCACCGACGCCCAGGGTGACGGGAGGCGGACCTCGTTGTCGGTGGTGACGGGAGGGATCATCGGGCTTCGACTAGGACTTCGGATTGCGGCGACCCACGCGATGGCCCCCTCCAACCGCTCCAAGGCTAACTCCCGCTCACCCCGTGAAGACCTCGGTCCGAGCTCCGACACGAGAGTGCAACGGAGGACCCTCGGTGAGTGCGCCGGAGCGAGCGCGGGGGACGAGCCGCAGGTCCGCTTTTTGGCTGGCGCGCGCCCAGGGGTAGCATGCGGCTGAAAGGCGGTGCAAGCGTCGTTTCCGGCGCGCCGCGAGGGTGACAGTGTGACTGACAAGGAGGTGGGGCACAGGTGGCTCGGAACTACGCGCGCCTGACGCAGCCGCTCGTACGTGACGCGGGTGAGCTGCGCCCAGCGAGCTGGGACGAGGCGCTCGAGGTGGCGGCGGCGGGTTTTGCCAGGTACCAAGGGCAACCACACGCTTTCGGGATGTTCAGCTGCTCCAAGGCCAGCAACGAGGTGAACTACCTCGCCCAGAAGTTCACGCGGCAGGTCATGGGGAGCAACAACATCGACAGCTGCAACCGCACCTGACACGCGCCTAGCGTCGCCGGTCTGGCGGCAGTGTTCGGTGCTGGTGGCGGCACCAGCTCATACGAGGAGATCGAGCACACAGACGTGATCGTGCTGTGGGGCTCCAACGCGCGCGAAGCGCACCCCATCTACTTCCACCATCTTCTCCGCGGCCTGCACAACGGGGCAAAGATGTTTGCCGTCGACCCCCGCCGCACGTCGTCAGCCCAGTGGGCCGACGTCTGGCTCGGGATCGACGTCGGTTCGGACATCGCTCTCGCGAGCGCCGTCGGTCGCGAGATAATCCACGCCGGCCTCGTGAACGAGGAGTTCGTCCGGCGCGCCACGGTGGGTTTCGACGAGTACGCCGAGTCGGTCGAGCCGTACACTCTCGATGAGGCCGAGCGGCTGACCGGGGTGCCGGGTGCCGTGATAGCCGAGCTGGCGCACGACTATGCCAGGGCGGGGCGGGCGCAGATCCTGTGGACCCTCGGGATCACCGAGCACCACACGGCCACCGACAACGTGCTGGCCCTCTGCAACCTGTCGCTTCTCACGGGGCACGTCGGGCGCTACGGCTCGGGGCTCGTACCTCTTCGTGGGCAGAACAACGTGCAGGGCGGAGGCGACATGGGAGCCATCCCCAACAAGTTCCCCGGCTTCCAGGACGTCGAGAACGGGGAGATCAGAGGCAGGTTCGAGCGCGCCTGGGACTCTTCCGTTCCACCCGAGCGGGGCTGGCACCTCTCCCAGATGTTCGAGGCGATCGAGGAGGGCGAGCTCCGCACCCTCTACGTGCTCGGTGAGAACCCAGCCCAGTCCGAGGCCGACGTGAGCAGGGCGACGAAGCTCCTCTCGAGCCTCGATCACCTCGTCGTGCAAGACATCTTCCTCACCCGTACCGCCGAGCTCGCCACCGTGGTGCTGCCGGCGTCGGTGAGCGCATTCGAGTCCGAGGGCACCGTCACCTCGAGCGAGCGGCGCGTGCAGCGGGTGCGACGCGCCATCGAGCCTCCCGCGGGTGCGCGCGACGACATGGAGATAGTGGGCGAGCTGGCGCGCCGGCTCGGTCGTGACTGGAACCGGCCGTCGGCCGAGGAGACCTGGGACGAGCTGCGCAGCCTGTCGCCCATGCACGCCGGCATGAGCTACGCGAGACTTGAGGCCCTTGGCGGGATCCAGTGGCCGTGCCACGATGAGGAGCACCCGGGAGAGCAGTTCCTCCACGGGAGGTTGTGGGCGGACCCCGTCGTGGGGCCGCTGGCGCCATTCTTCGCCGTCGACTTCGAACCCCCGCTCGACGAGCTGAGCGAGGAGTTCCCGATCCGACTCACCACAGGTCGGCGCCT
>JAJYVX010000159.1 GCA_021791795.1 Actinomycetes bacterium
ACAAGAGCACTTCACGCGGAAAAGCAAGCATCATCGCACCCATGCCGGTTGACGGGGCACGGGAACGGGCGCTCCCATCCGGGCGTTCTCGACCGTTCGGCCGCGAATGCCGTTGCATTGCAAGGGTTTTCGTTGCGCGGCCGTGCGGTCGCGGCTGTCAGTTCACCTGGCGGTCGCGACCCGACCAGAAGGGTTCGCGCAGCTTGAACTTCTGCAGCTTCCCCGTCGCCGTTCGTGCGAGCTCGGTACGGAATTCCACTCTTCTCGGGCACTTGTAGTGCGCCAGCCGCTCGCGGCAGTGAGCGACGAGCTCGTCTTCGGTGGCCGGCGAGCCCTCCCGGAGTACGACGAGCGCGAGCACCATCTCGCCCCACTTCTCGTCGGGGACGCCGATGACGGCTGCTTCGGCGACCGCTGGATGGGTGTAGAGAGCATCTTCCACCTCGATGGAAGAGACGTTCTCCCCGCCGGAGATGATGACGTCCTTCTTCCGGTCGGAGATGACGACGTACGGCCCGTCGAGGTGCCCACCGTCGCCCGTGTGGAACCAGCCGTCGCGCAACACCTTCGCCGATTCGTCCGGCTGTTCCCAGTAGCCGGCGAATATGTGGTTCGAACGGGCGAGCACCTCACCGTCCTCGTCCACACGCATCCTCACCCCCACCGCGGGCACACCGGCGCGCGAGAGGCGCCGGGCTCGCTCGGCGGAGTCGACCTCGTCCCACTCTTGTGGTGCGCGGTTGACGGTGAGCAGCGGAGCGGTCTCGGTGAGTCCGTATATCTGGATGAACTCCCACCCGAGCTCGGTCTCGACGCGCTCGATCACCCGCGAAGGAGGCGGAGCGCCGGCCACGACCATCCGCGTCCTGCCGTGCCCTGGCAGGTCTTCGGCTGCGGCACCGGCGTCGCGACGGCGCTTTCCGGCATCAAGGATGGCAGAGACGACCGCCGGTGCGCCGCAGAGGAGCGTCACTCCCTCGGCCTCGACGCGCCGGAGGATCTCCTCCCCGTCCACCTTGCGCAGCACGACATGGCGCCCGGCCATTCCTGTCACTGCGTACGGCATGCCCCAGCCGTTGCAGTGGAACATCGGAAGGGTGTGAAGCAGCACGTCGCGGTCCGTCACGCCCGTGTGCCAACCGAAGGTCATGGCGTTCAACGTGCAGTTGCGGTGGGTCAGCTGCACGCCCTTGGGGCGCGCCGTGGTGCCGGACGTGTAGTTGATGGAACAGGTCGCCCGCTCGTCTGCCTCCCAAGGCTCCGGCTCGCGGGAAGGAGCGACAGGCGCGAAGAGGGCGCTGTCCTGTTCCGAGCCGTCGAGCACGATCTTCTCCCGGGTCTTCACCTCTGACAGGGCGTCGTCCATCTCGGGATCCACGAGCAGCACGTCGGTGCCGGAGTGCTCGACTATGTAGCGAACCTCGTTCGCGTTGAGCCTGAAGTTGATCGGGACGAGCACACGGCCGTATCCGCTCACTCCGAAGAAGGCGACGAGGAAGCGGGCCGCGTTGGGACTCACGATGCCGACCCTCCCACCTTGCGGCACGCCGAGGTCCCCGAGCGCGACGGCCAGCCCGCGCGATCGCTCGTCGAGCTCTCGATAGGTGAGGCGGCCGAGACTCCCGGGCGTTCCGGGTTCATCCACCACAGCCGTGCGGTCCGGCGCGACATGCGCGGCTCGCTCGAGGAAGTCGATGACGGTGAGAGGAACCTCCATGGAAGAAGCATGCCGCAGGTGTCGATGCGGCGCACGGGCGGTGGGTTCCCGTCTCCCGGCTTGCGCGCGCGGACGTGAGCCCGCGCGGACGTGAGCCCGCGCGGACCTGAACCGGCGTGGGTGTGACTCGCGCGGGTGTGACTCGGCTGATGTGACTCAATTGTCCGGTGCATGCTTCAGGCTCTGACCCGTCCATGCCCGACTCGTCCGCACTCGCGCGAGACGACGTCGCGGCTCTCCGGTCGCTTTCTGCGGCCGCTTCGTACGGTCTCTACCTCGGCGAAGGTGACGGCGGGCCCGCCTTCGCCGCGCCGCAGCACGGGCTCCTCGTGCTCGGTCCGCCCCGGTCGGGCAAGACGTCGACGATCGTCGTGCCTAACGTGCTGGCAGCCGCCGGGCCGGTCGTGACCACCTCGACCAAGCCGGACCTGCTACTCCTCACATCCCCGTCCCGCTCGGAACTCGGGACGTGCTTCCTCTTCGACCCGAGCGGCTCGGTGACGGCACCGCCCGGTGTGCGCCGCATCGGCTGGTCGCCGCTCGTGTCGGCGCACAGGTTCGAGGACGCCACGGTCGTGGCGCAGGCGATGCTCGAGGCGGCGCGCCCTGGCGCGACCCGCGAGGAGGCGGCGCACTGGAACGAACGCGCCTCCTCCCTCCTCTCGGTGTTCTTCCACGCAGGCGCCGTCGGGCGGCTCCCCTTCGCCGGCGTCGTCGAGGCGATAGACACCCGCGAGCCGGGCGAGCTCCGGACGGTGCTCGCCCGCCACGGAGCGAGGCGCGCCTCCTCCATCCTCACCGGCATCCTCGGCACGGACAGCCGCGAGCAGAGCGGTATCTGGTCCACCGCGGCGAGCATCCTCAGCTGCTACCGCAGCGAGGCGGCGATCGAGAGCACGGCGGGCGAGTTGATCGATCCGGCCGGTTTCGCCAGGGCCAGGGACAGCCTCTACATCTGTGCTCCCGGTGACCGCCAGAGGGTCGTGGCCCCGGTGATAGCCGCCATGATCCGCGACCTGAAGGAGGCCGCATACAAGCACTCGGCCGAGCGGTCGCCCCTCGGGCTCGCCGGCGACGCGCCGATGCTGCTCGCTCTCGACGAGGTGGCGAACATCGCCCCGCTGAGCGAGCTGCCGAGCATCGTGACCCAGGGTGGGAGCCAGGGCGTCGTCGTCCTCGCCTGCTTCCAGGACCTCTCGCAGGCAGCCGGCCGGTGGCCCATGGACTGGAAGGGCTTCTTCTCGACTTTCGGGGCGAAGCTCGTCTTTCCGGGCATCGCCGACACCGACACGCTCGAGCGCATCTCGAGCCTTCTCGGCGAGCACGACGAGGTGTTCCGCTCCGAGACCCGGCCGACCAAGCTGCAGATCTTCTTCGACCGCGCGCAGGTGTCACGAACGACGTCGACGCGCAGGGTCCGCCGCTATCCGGTCGGCGAGCTGGCGAAGGGGTACGGCGACGGCACCGCCCTCCTGCTCGAAGGCGTGGAACCGAGCATCGTCGGGACGAGGCGGTGGCAGCCGGTGCTGCGCCGGGAGCAGCCTGGTTGGGAGCAGCCCGGCCGGGAGCAGCAGGCGAGGGATCTCAACGATCCAAGCCGTGGCCCACGGACCTTCCGCGGTTGAGGGCGCGGCCGAGAGGGCGGCCGAGCTCGCGGGTCTGCCGCTTGATCTCGTTCACCCGTTCCATCGCCGTCGCCAGCTCGGCCCGGCGCTCGCTCCGGAGCTCGGAGGCCTCGCGCCCGCTCTCGAAGGCTCGACGGGGGTCGTGGAAGGAGTGCCTCTCCCTGTACTCCTCGACGACGCTCGCGCCGCGCCGCCACGCCTCGCGGGCCGCCGTCGCGCCCGGAGGCACGCCGAGCTCGGCGACGAGGTAGCACGGGCGGACGAGCACGGCGACCGCCGATCGAACGGGACCGCACGGCTGCCCCGGAGCGACGCTGTATCCGGCCGGTGCGGCCAGGACATGGGTGCGCCGGAGCCCGTCGAGCTCTCTCTGGGCAAGGCGGAGCTCGGCCGCACCTCCGACGACGACCACGTGGACGGGAGCCGTCCGCCCTTCGCCCGCCGGCTGCGCGGTGACCTCCCGGTCTCGGTCGCCGCCACCTCGTCGCTGAGAGAGCACAGCCCTCAGCTCAGGCCCCTCGAGGACGGGGGCTCCGATGCCGAGGCGGCGGAGGTGCCGTGCGACCGCCTTCTCACCGGTCGCGACGACGATCGCCGGTCCCCGCCCGTCCTCTCCCGGTCGCAGAGGCGTCGCGAGGGTCTCGACGGTCTCCCGGACAGCAGCCACCACTTCGAGCGGCCCGCGCGCGAGAGTCACGTCCACGGCGCCGAAGACCAGCCGTTGCCTGCCGCCCTCCGGCGGAGCCGGCAGCACCTCGTGCTCCCGTGACGTCTCAGTGATGCCCTTCAAGAGCGGGTGTCGCTCGGCGGCTCCGGCGCTCACGAGGAGAGCCACACTGCTGTCCCCCACCTGCTCGATGGCCGCCTCGAGCTCACCCGGAGCCATACGGTGCGGGTCGACGAGCACGACCTCGAAGTCCGACGCACCACGGAGCCGGTGGCGCGCCAGCTCTTCCAGCCCCGCGAACTCGCCCACGGCTGGAATGCCCGTCAGAGCTTCGAAGGCGCTGGCGGAGACAGGCGAGGGGGCCACAGCCAGCCTCCGGGGTACCGCCGGCGAGTGTCGCCCGGCGACCGGCGAGTGTCGCCCGGCGACGGCCTCGAGCGCCTCGAGCCGGGAGTCGTCCTCGTAGGCGACCGTCCGGAAACGGGACGGGGCAGCTCGCACGATCCCGAGCAACCGGGCTTCCTGCCGGAGGACTTCCTGCGTCGTGAAGCGGGCTTCAGGCTCGGCGACCGGGACCCTGTGGCCGCCCCGGCTGTTGACGGGCATCGTGACGCCGCGCCGCACGATGCCGAAGCCGGCATCGAGGCCCGCACGTGCGCCAGCGCCAGCGCCCGCGCCGGCACCTACACCCACACCAGCAGGCGAGTCCGCTCCGCCGAGCAACCTGTCCACGTCTCGTTCGACGTCCTCGGCCCTCATTCCTTGCGGCGCCGTCGAGCAACGGGCCCTTATGAGCTCCGACCTCGAGAACGAGCGGTCGCTCGAGCGGGCAAGCGCAAGGCTGACGGTCGCACGCTCCAGGGAACCCGCCTCCAGTGCTTCGCGCACAGACCGGTCTTTGGCGATCGGTCCCGCAGGGGGCGGCCCTGTGAGGCGACGGTGCGTGAGGGCGGCGAGGAACGGTTCCGCCAGGCCGACCCGGTAACCACGCTCGCGCCACGCACCGACGTGGTCGTCGTAGGGGGTGGCGAAGTCCTTCCGCGGGCGCGTGACCGCGGCCACGATCGAGCCCGCCCGCGCGTCGAGCTGGCTCTCCGAGAGGGCCTGTTCGATCGCGCGACCCCGGCGGGAGAACTCGATTCTCCAGCCGGCCTGCACTCCCGCGATGTCGGCCCACGGCTTTCCTCCGAGGTCGCAGAAGCGGACTTGGAGGCTGCGCGTGAGCTCGCAACGGAGGTGTGCCTCGTAGAGCGCGCCCGCGGCGCGCGACTCCCGGTACCACTTCCTCGCGTCGAGCGAGCGCCAGCCGCCGCCCGGCTCGGGCACAAGGTTGGCGACGAGCACATGGGAGTGCAGGTGAGGATCGGGCGCCCTGCTCGTACGGTGCGGGAAGACGGCAGCGACGATGCCTCTCCCGGGCACGCTCCTCCCTCCGCCGGAGCCGTAACGAACCCGGCTCGCCTCCCGCTCGAGATAACCGAGCGCGGCGGCAACCGCCGAGTCGTGCGCCTCACGGACGACGGGCGCAGCTTCGGGCGGGCCGAGAGCATGGAGCAGGCTCACCGACTTCGGGCACGAGAACGTGCAGTCGTAGGCGGCCACGCTCCGCCGCGCCCGGGACGAGAGCTCGAGAAGGGAGCTACCCGTCGCGGGATGCAGGCCGTCGAGGAGCCGCTCCAGTTCGACCGGCAGGACCGAACCGGCGAGCCCGAGCTCCGCGGCGGCCTCGCCGAGCCAGTAGCCGTCCGGCTCCACCAGCCGGCGCGCCGGCTGCGCCGGTGCGCGCCCTCCTGCGTCTGCCAGCGTCGCCAGGTAATACGCCGCGCCGCGGCTCGACCCGACCTTGCATATCGAAAGCACTTTCGATATATATCATGACTTCTCACTCCTGGGAGGTTCGAGATAGCGGCCGAGGGCGCGTTTCGCCGCTTCTCGCCCTGCCCCGGCAAGCTCGGGCGGCTCGAGCACGAGGGCCTCCGGCCCGAGCTGCAGCATGAGGCGGCCGAACCATCCTTCGACATCGCCAACCTCGACCTCGGCCGAGAGGAGGCCGTCGCCGGCGTCCTCGAGCCCTCCCCGCGCAACCGGTTCCACGGCAAAACCCGCCGCCGCGGGAAACACGATCCTCGCCCTCACCGAGTCGGGCCCGCCGAGAAAGGCCTCCGGCCTCGCCGACAGGGAGGCGAGCTCGGCCACCCGCTCGGGAGGTCTCGGGAACTCCCGTCCCGTCCGGCGTACGGCAAGCACGCGCCCCAGCTGGAAACGCCTGAATCCGCCCGCCGGCTCGAACCAGCCGTCCATGTACCAGCGCCCTTGGCGCCACACGACCTGGTACGGCTGGACGACCCTCGCGCTCGGGGCGGACGCGGCCGACTTGAAGTACTCGATCTCGACCTCTTCTGATGCCTCTGCCGCCGCCTTCAACTCCTCGAGGCTCTCGGGCGTCTCGATGTCGAGGGCGATGTTCGACGCGCCCACCGCTGCCTCCAACTTCTTCAGCGCGGCTCGCAACGGCGCCTCGTCGCCGGCGCCCGGCACCTCGAGGAGGGCCCGGGCGGCCGCCGCGAGGACGAAGCCCTCCTCGGCCGTGAGCAACTGAGGGCGGTCGAGGTCGAGCAACCCCTCGGCCACGACCCGGTCGCCCGCGACGTAAAGGGCGATGAGCTGGTCCGGGGTGTAAGGCGGCACCCCGCAGCAGGCGGCGAGCTCGAGCTCACCCACGAGCTCGTCCTCGGTCATGCCGAAGCGCTCGGACAGCTCGCCGAGCGACGCCTCGTGCACGCGCGCCATGTGGGCGAGGATGGCGAGCAACCGGCGGAGCCGCTCGCCGGCAACGAGCTGCCCGGCTCGCGGCCGCCTTGCCCGGGGGGGGCGCCCCTCTCTCTTCTTGCGCGCTGCCGGCCG
>JAJYVX010000160.1 GCA_021791795.1 Actinomycetes bacterium
CCAGAAGGCGGCGTTCAACTCGCCCGTCTGGTTCAACATCGGCGTGAAGGGCGTGCCCCAGCAGGCGAGCGCGTGTTTCATCCTCGCCGTCGACGACTCGATGAAGTCGATCCTCAACTGGTACACGGAGGAGGGGATCATCTTCAAGGGAGGCTCGGGCTCGGGGGTGAACCTCTCCAACATCCGCTCCTCCCGCGAGCTGCTGCACGGTGGCGGCACGGCTTCGGGTCCGGTCAGCTTCATGCGGGGCGCGGACGCCTCGGCCGGCACCATCAAGTCGGGCGGCAAGACGAGGCGTGCGGCGAAGATGGTCATCCTCGACGCCGACCACCCGGACATAAAGGAGTTCGTCTGGTGCAAGGCGAAGGAGGAGCGCAAGGCGCGCGTCCTGTCGCTCGCCGGCTTCGACATGGACCTCGACGGGTCCGACAGCCACTCGATCCAGTACCAGAACGCCAACAACTCCGTTCGGCTGACCGACGAGTTCATGCAGGCCGTCCTCGAGGACGCTGACTGGGATCTGGTGGCGCGGACGACAGGCGAGACCCTCGAGACCCTGAAGGCTCGGGATCTCTTCCGCCAGATCGCCGAAGCGGCTTGGGAGTGCGCGGATCCCGGCCTTCAGTACGACACCACCATAAACAAGTGGCACACCGCGCCGAACACCGGACGGATCACGGGCAGCAACCCGTGCTCGGAGTACGTGCACCTCGACAACTCGAGCTGCAATCTGGCGAGCCTCAACCTGCTCAAGTTCCTGGACGACTCGGGTCGCTTCGACTCCGAAGGCTTCTCCGCTGCAGTGGAGGTCGTGTTCACGGCACAGGAGATACTCATAGGGAACGCCGACTACCCGACCGAGAAGATCGCAGAGACGACCCGGCGCTTCCGCGAGCTAGGCCTCGGATACGCGAACCTCGGGGCGCTGCTCATGGCGCAGGGCCTTCCCTACGACTCCGAGGAGGGTCGTGCGCTCGCTGCGGCGATCACCGCCCTCATGACGGGCAAGGCGTACGAGGTGTCCGCCCGGACGGCTGCCCGCATGGGGCCGTTCGCCGGCTACCACGAGAACGCCGACGCCATGCTGAACGTGCTTCGGATGCACCGGGCAGAGGTGGCGAAGATCGACGAGGAGCTGGTACCGACCGACTTGCTGTCGGCCGCGCAGGAGGCCTGGGACGGCGCCGTCGAGCAGGCCGAGCAGTACGGGGTGCGCAACTCGCAGGCGACTGTGCTCGCACCGACGGGGACGATCTCGTTCGTCATGGACTGCGACACGACCGGCATCGAGCCCGACCTCGGTCTCGTCAAGACGAAGAAGCTCGTCGGGGGTGGGACGATGTCGATCGTCAACCAGACCGTGCCGCGTGCGCTGCGCAAGCTCGGCCACGACGAGCGAGAGGTCGCCGACATCGTCGCCTACATCGACGAGCACAAGTCGATAGTGGGTGCGCCGGGCGTTCGCTCCGAGCACCTGCCCATCTTCGCCTGCTCGATGGGTGACAACGTCATCCACTACTCGGGCCACGTGAAGATGATGGCGGCCGCGCAACCGTTCATCTCGGGTGCGATCTCGAAGACGGTGAACATGCCGGAGCAGGCGACGGTCGAGGAGGTCGAGCAGCTTCACGTCGACGCCTGGAAGATGGGCATCAAGGCGATCGCCATCTACAGGGACAACTGCAAGGTCGCGCAGCCGCTCGAGACGACGAAGAAGGAGAGCGCAAAGCTGGTGGCATCCGCCGGGCAGGACGCGGCTGTCCAGTACGAGCTGCAGGCCGCGGCGTTCACCGCCAAGGAGGCCGAGCTGACGAGCCGGATCGTCGACCTCGAGAGCGCGCTGCAGCACTCGGCCGTGAACGCCCCCCCGGCCACGACGCGGACCCGGTTGCCTCGCAAGCGCCGGTCGAACACGTTCGCCTTCCGCGTGTCGGACTGCGAGGGCTACGTGACGGTCGGCGAGTACGAGGACGGCAGGCCCGGCGAGGTCTTCATGAAGGTGTCGAAGCAGGGTTCGACCCTCTCGGGTGTGATGGACGCCTTCTCGATAGCAGTCAGCCTCGGCCTGCAGCACGGAGTGCCGCTCTCGACGTTCGTCCGCAAGTACACCAACATGCGGTTCGAGCCCGCCGGCATCACCGACGACGCCGAGCTCAGGCTTGCGTCGAGCCTCGTGGACTACATCTTCCGGCGCCTGGCGCTCGACTACCTCTCCTACGACGAGCGACTCGAGCTCGGTGTCCTGTCGGTGGGGGAGCGCAGCCAGCCAACGCTTCCCGGTCTCGAGGACGTCGACGAGCACCGGGCGGCGCGGGAGGAGCAGGAGCGCTTCGGTGCCGGCGGCGACGTGGTCGGCGGTGCGCCGTCTCCGGTCTCCCCGAGCGATCGGGCGACCGGAACCCCCCCGGAGGAGAACCAGCCGGGGCTCGAGAGCCGGGACGCCCCCTTCTGCTACTCGTGCGGCAACATCATGCAGCGGGCGGGGTCCTGCTATGCCTGCCCGAGCTGCGGCGCGACGAGCGGCTGCTCGTAGCAGTTGCCGGCGGCGGCAGGTTCACCGCACGGTGCGGCGCAGGTGATCAGAAGGACCGGCGCACCGCCGGACCGAGGTAGGTGGCACTGCCGAATCCGAGGATCGGCGAGAAGATGAAGCCCAGCAAGAAGAGGCCGACTCCGAAGCCCGAGCCTTTGCCGAACGACTTCGCCAGGTCGAGGGCGACTATCAACGACGCCACGATGTTGACGAGCGGTACGAGGAAGAGGACGAGCCACCACCCGGAGCGCCCGACGATCTTGAGGAGCACATAGGCGTTGTAGATCGGGATGATGATCGCCCATCCCGCTCGCCCGGCCTTGGTGAAGATCCGCCATCCGGCGGCGAGCTCGAACAGCAAGACGATCACGTAGACGATGGCGAGGCCGGCTATGCCGGAGCTCGCCGCGATCTCGTACATGTTCTCCCCCCTGCTCGGTCCGCTGGGGACGGCCCGGTTCCGAGAGATGCCGGCTGCAGCATACCCACGTTCGGGGCGGAGGCCTGGGATCAGTCGAACGTCTCCTCGTAGAGCGCCTCGCCGCGTCGCAGCCGCGTGGCGATGCGCACCACCTGGGAGAGCTCGCGGCGGGTCGGGGTGTGAGCCGCGAGGAATCGTGCCGCCGCGACGAGGACGAGACTCTGCTGCTCCGAGCCGTCAGGCCAGGACTGCGAGAGGCGCACGGCGGCCTCGTAGATCTGGAACCAGTGGAATTGGGCGTCCTCCTGCAAGAGGGCATGCCCGAGCGCCGCCACGACCGCGCCGGTCGATCCGCCTTTCGACATGTAGCCGTAGACGATGCGGCCCGCCTCATCGACATGTCCCTCGCCGTCCCAGCACGCTTGAAGCGCGCGGAGATCGACCGGCGAGGTGGCGGCCGAGGCTCCGGGCAGCCGAGCGGCCGGGACGTTGAGGAACCGGTCCAGGTAGACGCGCAGGGCGCACTGGTAGACGCCGCGGAGAAGCTCAGGCGTGGTCGACCGGACGAGCGACTGATGGAGGGCGTTCGCCGCCGTGAACGCGTGGTGCACCACGTTCCAGTCGCCATGGTCGTTCTGGGTGTGGAAGCGCACGATCCTGAGACAGGCGGCATAGGAGACCGCCCGCCCCAGTTGCTCGCCCGTGGCGCCGGCCGCGACCGCGGCGTCGACGGCCGCCACCACCGACGCCGGGTCCTCCTCGAGGACGTGCCAGGCGAGCTCCTCGACACCGGCGTCGTCCAACCCATCCCCACCACGACCCTTGGCCGACAGCTCGGCGAGTCGCCCGTAGGAGTCGTCGAGCAGCGAAACGAGGTCGTCCGGATGCCGCCACGCGCTCTCCTCCTCGTGCCGTTCGGCAGATGCCGTCTGAGAAGCGAGGCTCGGCAGGACGAAGCCCGCCTCGCCCCAGCCGAGGTGGCCGAGGCCTTCGAACGCCTTGTTGGTGAAGTCGATGGTGTGACCTTCGTCGATGAAGACGTGGTCGGTGATCGCGGCGGTCATCATCGAAGAGACCTCCGCCTCGCCCAAGCCGGCCGCGATCGCCGTGGCGAGCGTGCGCTCGGCCGCGTCGGGCGAACGACTGTCGATGAAGCGGCGATACCAGGCGGGAAGGACGCCTGCGCCAGGGTTCCCGGGCAGGGGAGCGAGCGGGAAACGAGGAGGCCGCCCACGTGTGTCGCCCGAGAGGAACGAGAGTCCCTGGACGAGAGCGAGAGGGCGGTCCTCTGGAGCGAGGTCGTCCAGCACGTTCGCCATGGCAACAAGGACGGTGAGGCCCGGGCCGAAGCCGCTCTCACGGTTGTCGAGCCCGAAACGCACACCAGCGCGCACGATCGCGGCGGGAGCGACTCCGGATTCGAGCAGTCCGAGCACGGCCTTCGCGATGACGAGAGTGATGCCTTGCTCGAGCCCTTCCTCGAGGCGGGAGGTGAGGTGCGCGACCTGATCCTTGTCGGGCTCGACGACGACCAGAACCTTGCCGTCGTCGATCTCGACGGGATAGGCCCTCACGTCGTCCGCGAAGGGATCGAGGGTCCCGCCGGACTCGAGATCGAAACGGGCGTGATGCCAGTGGCAGGTCAAGAGCCCGCTCTCGACCGAGCCCCGGTGAAGGGGGAAGCCCATGTGCGGGCAGCGGTCGTCGACGGCGAAGGCACGTTCACCGTGCCAGAAGACGCAGACGGGCCGATTGCCGACCTTGCCGGTGAGGCACCCCGACTTGCGGAGATCGTCGAGCGAACCGATGGGAGTTCTCTGTGCAGGGGGCATGGTTGTGAACCATATGACCTCAAGTGCACTTGAGGTCAAGGGACCGGTGCGGAGGAAGGGGCTCCGGCCTCGCGAAGCCAGCGCGAGCCACTGCCTTCAGACCCCGCCTCGTCCGAGGGATTGAAGAGAGCACAGCGCCTCAAGGACAGGCAGCCGCAGCCGATGCATCCGTCGAGCGACTCGCGCAGGCTCTGCAGCTCGTGGATGCGGGCGTCGAGGATGGACCGCCAGGGGCGGGCGAGGCGCGTCCAGTCGGCCCGCGTCGGAGCCCGGTGCGCCGGCAAGCCGGAGAGCAGGGCGCCGATGGAGGCGAGGTCGAGACCGACGCGCTGCGCCGCGGCTATGAAGGCCAGTCGGCGGAGGACGTGGCGCGGGTAACGGCGCTGGTTGCCCGCGGTGCGGTCCGCGCTGATCAAGGCCCGTTCTTCGTAGAAGCGCAGGGTAGGGACGGATGCGCCCGACCGGCGGGCAACCTCCCCGATCGACAGTTGGCTCTCCGGCGTGCCTCCCACTGCGATACCTCCAGTCGTCTTGAGGTCCAAGGTAGCTCCGCAGCCCTGCGACTCGGCTGACTGCGCAAGTATGGCGGCATGAGTGATCGCCTCCTCGAAGAAGTCGGCATCGGCGAGTACGTGCGGATGCTCCCGAAAGCGGAGGTGCACGTGCACCTCGAGGGATGCATACCCGCCGCGCTCGCCGGGCGCGTGGCGCGCGAGCACGGGGCCGCGAGCCCGGTGCCGATCGTCGAAGGAAGGCCGGAGATCACGAGCCTGAAGGGCCTGCTCGACTACCTCGACTGGTCGTGCGCGCTGATCGATCGGCGGGAGCACCTCGAGGAGATCGCCTACGAGAGCGCGAAGCGGATGCACGACAGCGGCATCCTCTATGCCGACGTCATCTTCAACCCGTCCCATTGGCCGCACTGGCGCGGGCGGGTGGGGGAGATGACGAGGGGGCTGGCGCTCGGAGCGGCTGCTGCCGAGCGCGACGGCTACACGCCCATCGGGCTCTGCCTCAGCCTGAAGCGGCAGCAGAGCCGAGCGGAGGCGAACGAGATCGTCGACTGGCTTCTCGAGGCGCGTCCCGAGCGGGTGGTCGCGCTCTCCATCGACGGGAACGAGGCGGCCGGTTCGCACAACGAGCGGTTCGCCGAGGCGTTCGCCCGTGCAGCCGCCGGAGGCCTCAGGCGATGCGCCCATGCCGGCGAGTCGTCCGGAGCGGACGGGGTGCGCGAGGCGATCGAGATGCTCGGCGCCGAGCGCATCGACCACGGCGTCCGTTCGATCGAGGACCCTTCGGTCGTCGCCGAGCTCGTCGAGCGCGGTGTGCCGCTCGACATCTGCCCCACCTCGAACGTGGTGCTCGGGGTGGTCCCGAGCCTCTCGGCCCATCCGGTCGAGCGGTTGCGCCGGGCCGGCGTGCGCGTCTCGCTCAACACCGACGATCCCGTGCTCTACGGGATCGACCTGGCCGGCGAGTACGAGGAGGTGGCAGCCACCTTCAGGCTCGGTGCCGACGCTCTGTCGGAGATGGCGCGGGTGTCGATCGAGGCGAGCTTTGCTACGGAAGAGCTCAAGGCGGCGATTTCGAGACGCCTCGACGACTTCCTCGCCCGCTAGGCCCGTTTTCCGCACCGACACGGCCTCGCGAGGTCCGGCGGCGGTCAGGGCTCGCTGTGGGTCACTGGCCCTTCACCCATCCACCTCCGCAGGGTGTTCTTGAGCTTGATCTGCTGGATGAAGACGTCGTGCTCGGGGGCGAGCGCCGGGTCCGACGTCATCGGGGCCTTGAAGTAGAAGCTCAGCCACTCCTGCACACCCTTCTCGCCGGCGCGGGCCGCGAGGTCGAAGAAGAGCGCGAGGTCGAGCACGAGCGGTGCGGCGAGGATCGAGTCGCGACAGAGGAAGTCGACCTTGATCTGCATCGGGTAGCCCATCCACCCGAAGATGTCGATGTTGTCCCAGCCTTCCTTGTTGTCGCGGCGCGGCGGGTAATAGTTGATGCGCACGACGTGGCTGAAGCCCTCGTACAGGTCCGGGTACTTCTCCGGCTGCAGGATCGTGTGCAGCACCGACA
>JAJYVX010000161.1:0-854 GCA_021791795.1 Actinomycetes bacterium
ACCGAGGCGGTGACACAGCTCATCGCGCAGACGATCGAGGAAGCGAGCGCGGCGAACCCGCAGCTCGGCGAGATCGCGAAGGCCTGGTTCTCGCCGTGGCCAGAGGGCGACCTGCTGTCGACGGTCGAGGTCGCACGTCTGGTGGGTGTCTCGGCATCCACGGCACGCAAGGCGCTTGCTTGGATCCGCCTCATCTTCATCGGCCGTCGCGTCGTCGGCGGCGGCTCCGACGAGACGTCGCTGGCCATCGCTCGCACGGTCGCCGACGCGTGGATGTCGGATGACCGCCTCGGTCGGGTCGCGGAGCTGCGGTTCTCCTGTTGGCCAGCGCACGAGCTTGTCCCTGTGGCTGAGATCGCCAGGCGTCTGTCGCGTACCGAGACCGAGGTCGCCCGGGCGATCGCCGAGATCGAGAGGCTGCTGGAGCGCCACCTCACCGTCGAGCAAGGTCCCGGCGGAGAGCCCGATCCTCTCAGCTGGGCCGTCTGACCGCCCGTCGACGTCGGCCGCTCCGCCACCCTGCCCACGGTCCCGCTGCCGGCCCGATCGGGCCAGGCCGGTCCGGCGTTCGCCGTGGCCGCAACCGAATGGCGCCGGGCGCAGCCGTGCTGGCGACAGAGAGAGAGGCTCGCCCCCTTCGGGGGCTCGCCCGTGTTGCTCCGCAACGGGCCCGTCCCGGTGGCGTCGTGTGTCCCGTGCCGTCGTCTCGTTGTCGTCCTGGAGCGCCCCGTCCTCGTGTCGTTGTCGTCGTGGTGCCACGCTGAGCTCGTCCTGAATCGTCATGGACCTGCCGGCGGCACGCCGGCGTCGCGCTGCGTCCCGTGACCGCCTCAGCACCGCCGGACACCTGCACC